>JAASTM010000538.1 GCA_021767325.1 Spirochaetales bacterium | reverse complement strand
GCCATCCAGGACCGGGTTCGCTATATGTTCCCCATTCTGGGCTTTGCGCCGATCGTACCCCTCTCGGCAAAAACCGGAGACGGAATCGAGCGGCTGCTGAGTAATGTATATTCGGTGTGGAAACAGCTGAATCGGCGGGTAGAAACCCCGGTGGTCAATGAACTGATTCAGGATTTGGTGGCCCACTCGCAACCACCCCGCAGTACCCGGGGGCACTTCAAGGTTTACTATGCTACGCAGGTTTCGAGCAGTCCGGTCCGGTTTCTTATTTTCGTAAACCGAAAGAAAGGCTTTCCCAAGTCTTATGTGCAGTATATGACCAACGGTATCCGCAGAGAGCTGGGCTTTACGAACGTACCTATTAATGTTGAGCTGCGGGAGCGTTCCGGACATCAGAGTTAAGCGAGGACGGTATGGCTGGTTTTCAAATCGGCACAGTCTGTGAACTTCTCGGTGTGAAACCGCACGTACTGCGTTACTGGGAACAGGAGCTCCCGATTCTCTCCCCACGCAAGGATCAGGCCGGCCGCAGGGTGTACTCGCGGCAGGAGCTCGACCTGCTGCTGCGCATCAAATACCTCCTGCATGAAAAGAAGTTCACGCTGGCCGGGGTACAGGAAAAGCTGTGGGAAGAGCTGTATTCCGAGGAAAAGAACGCCCGCGCGCATATTACGGCCGTCAGAAATGAGCTGCTGCTCCTGCAGGGGCGGGTTCGCGAGCAGAAAAAAAAGATCGAAGAGACCTTAGACAAAGCCCCTAAGCGGTCGATATAGAGTGTATATGAGTGTACGTAGAACTGTCATTTTACTGCTGCCGGTTTTGCTCCTATTCGCCTCAGCCGCTGCACCCCTGTGGGCAGTTCCGGATCCTTCTGCACATGCCGCCTCTGAGATTCCGGAAAACCTCTATTTGCGAACCCGGTTAATCGATGATGTGCTCGGACCTATAGAAAGGGCGCGGCGTCTGCCGGATACTATGCAGCGCGAGCCCGGTTACAATGTGAATGTACAGTTTTTTATTGAGGAGCAGAACGACAGTGTCTATTTTTGCTTCTATCACGGAGATGAAGTCGAGTTCAATGATGCGGTTGCCGGAAGCTATATCATCAAGCGCTCCCGGCGGGACGGGCAGCTCGAACAGATAAAGATATTCTATAAAAGCGAACCGGGCAGCTTTGTGCGGATTTTTCCTGATCGAGAGGGGCTCAGCCGCATTGATGTGTATCTCCGCGACCGGAAACTGCAGTCGGACGTGAAGCTGCATCTGCCGCTGGAGAGGATAGCACGAATGCCGTTCTCCGAACTGGTACGGCGTACGGTCGGTTACATTGACTGGGAGTTCTATATCCCCAAAACCGAATTCCTTCCGCCGGAGCTGACTACCGTAGATGATTTATACCAGCAGGTCGTACCCTATCTGGAACAGCTCCGCGATGCCGAAGACGGCGCTATCAATGAGCTGGGTGAGTTCGTCTACATCGAGGACGGCAGCCCGCAGGACGGGGAGGGCGGTCTGAACTGTTCGGGTTTTGCGAAGTGGGTTGTGGATTCACTGCTCTATCCGAAGACCGAACAGCTACTACCTATTGATACCCTCAAGCGTCCGCACCCCGACTACCGGGGTAATCGCTGGAGCCGCAAGGTCGAAGATGTAGAGGATCCATACTTCGGACTGGATTGGACCCGCAATCTGGCGATCGAGGCCCACCGGGCACTGGATGTGCTGCCGGTCGAGACGAATCCGGAGTTTGCCGATGTGAATTTTTTACGGTATCACGAATACGAGGAAGATGTGGGGTATTCGGTGGCGACCCTTGAAACGGTGATGTACGAACTGGCCAAGGAGAATCCCGGGCACATCTACCTAGGATCGGTGAATGCACTGGTGCACAATGAGTATGAGCTGCGCAAGCATCTGCATGTAGCGGTCTTTTTCCCGTGGCTCGATGCGGAGGGGCGGCTGGTTCTCAAAATTCTCGAAACGAATGAAGAAACGAGCGTCACATCCTTTATGCGCCGATACGAGGGTGAATACATCCATTTTGTGAGCATTCCACAGTTGGGTGTGTTCAAACCGGCAAATATGCGCTTAGAACCGGTTCTCAAGCGCTAAAATCTTGAAAATAGCCTACAACTGAATTATCTTGAGGTATATGAAAAAGATCTCCCTCCTATTTTTGTGCGCGGTAGTGTGCACAGTGCAAATTACAGCACAGGAACAAAGGCTTTTCCGAGAGGCGGAGCGCCGGTTTGAAAACGGCGATTACCAATTTGCCCTCTCACGTTATAAGCAGTTGATGGAAGAGTATCCGGACTCAGAATATATTCCGGATGCAAAGTTTCGTGAGGCGGTTATATACGCCTCGCTCGGCCGTTATCGGACCTCCCTCGATCAGTTGCAGCGGGTAGCCCAGCGCTACTCGAGTACCCGCTACTTCCGGTATATTCCCTTTTGGAAGGGATACAATCTGTACTTTCTGCAGGAGTATAGCCGTGCAAAGGAAGAGTTCACAGAGTTTTTGCAGGCCGATCCGGGAAATTTGACCAGGGATGCGCTCTATTACAAGGCCCTTTGTGAGCGGAGTCTGGATGAGTATGAGCAGGCCCTCGATTCGGTGAAGCGGCTGTATGAGTTGTATGACTCTCCGGTGCAGAATCCGCAGATGGTAATTCTGTTTACTTCGCTCCTGGTCGAAACCGGGCGCTACGAGGAGTTGTACG
>JAASTM010000537.1 GCA_021767325.1 Spirochaetales bacterium | reverse complement strand
TATCAGGATGTGTTTCATGCACCCTATGCAATCCGTACCGCGGATGAGGTTGAAGTGCAGGAACTGGAAGTCTTGGTCACAAACCAGAACGGTGAGCCCGTTTACCGTAAGGTGATCAAGAGCGGACAGGATCTTCCAAGTGAAATCGTGTGGCACGGAAGAGATAGCGGCGGCAAGTTTGTACCGAACGGAACGTACACACTCACCGCTGAGGTAACCGACAGCATGCAGAAATCTGATACCAGCGATGCATTCAAAATCGTTGTAGATAATACGGCCCCCGAAGCCACCGCCGAAGCGAGTCCGGCAGTCTTCTCACCGAATAATGACGGCAACAAAGATGTTTTGCAGATACAGCAGAGCGGAACCGAAGAGATGCGCTGGGTCGGTAAGATCTACAACAACAACCAGGAGGTAATCCGCAGCTGGAAGTGGAGCACTACTGAGCCGGAAGATATTACGTGGGACGGAACTACTCAGGCCGGAAATAAAGCCCCGGATGGACAATACCGGTATGTACTGAAAGGATACGACCGCGCCGGCAACACAAATAGTGCTGAGACAAGACCCGTCACCCTTTCGATGGAAAGCTATTCCCTGACGCTTACCACCGAATACCGCGCATTCTCTCCGAATGGAGACAACACCAAGGACACCCTTCCGATCATGGTAAAGGCTCCCGAGATGGAAAACATTACCGACTGGACACTGCGGCTGTTCGATGCAGAGGGCAATCAGCTGTATGTTGAGAGCGGTAAAAATGCACCCCCCAAGCAGGTTGAAATGCGGGGTGAAATCTACGACAGCGAGCTCTCGGAAGGGCGCTACCAGGCTGTGATGGAGGTCACCTATCGCAACGGCAGCACTCTTACCAGCGAAACACCAATGCTCAGACTGGATACAACTCCCCCTCAGGCAGAGGTGAACGCCCAATCCGCCGGCTTTTCTCCCAACGGTGACGGCAAGCTGGAGACTATAACCTTTTCGCAATCCGTTGATAAGGGACACAGCTGGAGCGGGCGAATTCTACCGGCCGGAGAAGAGAATCCGGTTATGCAGCTCAGTTGGGAAAACAATGTACCCGAGACCTTTACCTGGAACGGACAGAACAACAGCGGGAGCTCTCTGGAATCCGGTCGATATATCTATGCACTGCAGGGCCGCGACAAAGCCGGCAATACAATTACTGCCCGCACGGATGCATTCATACTCGATGTACAGGCCCCGCAACTCGAGGCATCAGTAGGTAATGTGCCGTTTACTCCGGATGATGACGGAAACAACGACACCCTGGAGTTCAACATCGACGCAGAGGACAATTTCAGCATCAAGGGCTGGAAGGTGACTATTCTCGATCCGAAGGGCAACCAGTTCCATACTCTCCGGGGCAACGGTGTGCCGGAACAAAGCGTAACCTGGAACGGCCGGGCCGACAACGGAGAAACAGTTCAGTCAGCGGAAGATTATACCGCCCGCATCACAGTGAGAGACCGTTTCGAGAACAGTATCAGTGAGGAAAAACAGATTCCGGTCGGCATCCTGGTAGTTCAGGAACCAAACGGGGACTACAATATTCGAATCACCAGTATCCGATTCGTCCCCTTTGAAGCCGACTTCAAGAACCTCGAAGATCAGACAAGAGCCGAGCAGAATATGCAGACCCTCGACCGGCTGGCCGAGATACTCAAGGAGTATCCAGATCATGAAATTCGCATTGAAGGTCACGCCGTTCACATATTCTACGGCGACGAAGAGCTCCGCGCACAGGAACAGCAGGACACCCTGCTGCCCCTCAGCCGCGACCGGGCTGAAGTCATTAAGACAGCCTTGGTAGAGCGCGGCGTGGAAGCCGACCGTATAAGCACCGTCGGCCGCGGCGGGAGCGAACCGGTGGTGCCGCACAGTGATTTGGACGACCGCTGGAAGAACCGCCGGGTTGAATTCGAGCTGATCAAACAGCAGTCATAAGCAACCGGCGTATGCATATTCGCCCCGGCCGGACGCCGGGGCGTTTTTTTTACCCACAGCTGCCCGCTGAGCCTCCACAGCTGACATAGCAAATGACATTTTCACCGTTTCATTTTATAATTGCCACTATGATTATTAAAACCTACGCCTACCCGCGGGCAGCCCTGATCGGGAACCCTTCCGACGGGTATTTCGGAAAAACTATGGCTTTTACCTTCTCGAATTTTCAGGCCGATATCACCCTGTATCCGAGCGATGAAATAGAAATTCTGCCTTCCAGGCGCGACAAAACCAAGTTCACCAATCCGGCCGAACTGGTATCGGAAATTCGGGCTTTCGGATACTACGGTGGGATCAGGATTATCAAAGCGGCTCTCAAGCGCTTTTTCGATTTCTGTGAAGAGCACGGCATCACACACCGCAAAGGTAATTTTACCATCCGCTACCACACTTCCATTCCACCACATCTAGGATTGGCCGGGTCGAGCGCGATTATTACCGCCTGTATGCGGGCTTTAATGACATTCTACTCGGTGCACATCCCACCGGAGCAGCTGGCCAGTCTGGTACTGTCGGTGGAACGCGATGAGCTCGGAATCGGCGGCGGGTTGCAGGACCGGGTGGCCCAGGCCTATCAGAGACTGGTATTCATGGATTTTGACCGTGAGCACATGGAAACATACGGCTACGGCCGGTATGAGGTTCTCGAGAACTTCAAGCTGCCCAATCTCTACATCGCGTACCGCACCGACCTGGCC
>JAASTM010000536.1 GCA_021767325.1 Spirochaetales bacterium | reverse complement strand
TAGCCGGGAACCAATCAAAATAGGGGCAAGCCTTTCGCTTACCGGTATTTACAGGGAACCTTCGCAAATGATCAAACGCGGGTATGAGCTATGGGTACAGGAGACCAACGCTAACGGCGGCCTGCTGGGGCGGCCGCTGGAGCTGCAGATAGTTGACGATAAGAGCGATGTGGAAACAGCCCGCCGGATTTATCAGCGTTTTGTAGATGATGACCAGATCGACCTGCTGTTCGCCCCCTATGGTACCCCGATCACTCTGGCGGTAAGTGAAATAACGGAGAAAGCCGGTTTCGTCCTGATAGCCGGAGGGGCTTCGGGGATGCAGATTTGGGATCGCGGATATAAATATGTGTTCGGGGTATATTCAACAGCAGACCGCTACTTTATCGGATTCTTGGATCTCACAGCACGGCACGGCATACAGAAGGTTTCGATTATTCATGAAAACAATCCTTTCAATGTTGATGCCGCTGCCGGGGCGGCCGAATGGGCGGCGAAGTTCGGAATCGAAGTACGCCGAATTGTTGATTACACACCCGGAGAGAGTGCTGCGGAGGAACTGGTACGCCAGGCAGACCTGAACGACACGACCGCTCTGATTATCAGCGCATACCCCGACGAAGGGCATGCAATTTTGCAGTCGCTCGCAGATCTTCGAGAGCCTCCGGCGGCTGTGTGCATGACCATCGCCCCTATTCATCCCCTGTTTGCCGTGCGGGCCGGAGATATGGCCGAAGGGGTGTTCGCCCCTTCGCAGTGGGAACCGGAGGAGAGAATTCCCTATCCGGGCACCCGCCAGTTTATAGCCGCCTTTGGTGAATATGCCCGGGTGCCGCCCTCATATCACGCCGGTTCGGCTTATGCAACCGGGCAGGTCTTCGAGCGGGCAATCACCGAAACCGGCAGTCTGGATAATACCGTGTTGCGCGACTATATAGCCGCTATGGATACGGTCACGGTTATCGGCCGCTTCAAGGTAGACAGCACGGGCAAACAGATAGGGCACAATCCTATTCTTATCCAATGGCAGAATAGGAAAAAGGAGATCGTCTATCCTTTCCGGCTTCAAACCGCCGAACCGCGCTTCTAAAAGGGAGATAGACAGTGCAGAGTGTAAAGGAACGAATTGCATTTCCACATACTATTTTTACCTATATTCTGATTCCGGTAGCCGTCGCCGGGATTGTAAGTGCTGTGCTGATCAATCTGCTGCTGACTTCCCTGCTGATAGATCATTTTACTGCGAAGAGTTCAACCGATCTCGAGCTGGCCACCTCGATTGCACTGGAGCACTGCGAGGAGAACTTTCAGGATCTCCTGTCGCTTCGTCTGAGCGATGATGCGATGATGGTGGAAACAATGTATAAGGAAACCCTGCGGGAGATTACACAGCTGCATCAGCGCTGGCCGGAGGTACATATGCTGGCGGTGAGCCGGCAGGGTAATGTCGAGGACAGTACCTACCCGCCGCTTCCGGTCGGCGCTGATTTCACCCCCCCGTCTATCGCACCAACAGACATCAGGACCCGCAGGATCGGGAAGAATGAAGTTCTGTTTCACGCGCGTTATTTTCCCTTTTGGCGGCTGCATATAATCGCACTTGTACCCCTGAAAACCGTCGCCGCACCTGCCAAGATGATGCAGCGCGGTCTGTTTTTAGCCCTGGCGGGAATCAGCGGAGTACTCTTGGTTACATTGGTCATTACTCTCGAACACGGAGTTCATCGGCCCCTCAACCGGGTGATCGCAGCGGCCGAAGAGATCGGCAGCGGGGCATTTCCCCGGATAGAGTCGAGAAGGAAGGATGAAATCGGAAAGGTAACTGCAGCGGTCAATGCAATGTCCACACGGCTGCAGGAAAACCGCTCGACACTGGAACGCACCCTGGAGGAGAAAAATGTCCTGCTGCAGGAGATTCACCATCGGGTGAAAAACAATCTGAATGTGGTGGTGAGTTTACTGCACCTGCAGGCCGATCAGGTGAGCGACAGGCGCAACGCCAGGGAGATACTGAACAGCAGCTGCGACCGGATCTACTCAATGGCCCTGGTCCATGAGAAGCTGTATCAATCCGACAGTTTTTCCAGAATAGATCTGGAGGCCTACATCGATTCGATCAGCCAGCAGCTGTTCAGTATTTACGCCCAGACAAAACGGATCGAGAGAGTAATTCGGGTAAAGAATATAACGGTTGACCTGCCTCAGGCGATGCCCTGCGGCCTCATCCTGAATGAGCTCATTACGAACTCTCTGCTGCACGCCTTCCCCGCTCAGGATTCGGGCAGGATAGAGATAAAGGCGGAGAAAAACGGGGCCGGCGAACTCGAACTGACGTACTCGGACAACGGTGTCGGCATCGAAGAGGAGCTCAACTTATCCGAGCCGCGGGCGACCTTGGGGATGAGTCTGATTCATATTTTGAGCAATCAGATCGGAGCGAAAATCGAGCTCTCCACTCATTCAGGCTATTGGCTGCGATTGAGAATTCCGGAGAATCCGAAAAGCGCCTAGTGCAGCCAGTGCTTGTGTGGCGATCTGAAGGCGCGCTGCTTCGCCAGGAACATGAACCCGATAAATCCACCGACTAAATATGCGGAGGCAACTCCCAGTCCCAGCCAGAAATAGAGCGGATTTCCGGTAGTCGCGGAGTAGGCCGGCAGATTGATGGCCAGGATCAAGGGTATACACAACACGAACACAATTGCCGTTGAGAACATGTAATCCGAGGC
>JAASTM010000535.1 GCA_021767325.1 Spirochaetales bacterium | reverse complement strand
GACTACGGAGCCTCTACTCGTGCTACGATTTATCTGTACCGCTGTGCGAAGATCAAGGCGCTGTTCGAAGGGCGCACCTTTGTAATACCTGATGATGTAAAGGCCGTTGCCTATAGGGTGCTGCGACACAGGATTGTGCTCAGTTATGAGGCCGAATCGGAAGAGTTGACGCCGGACGATGTAATCTCCCAACTCCTGAAAGTGGTGCCGGTTCCCTAACTGTATGGATACATTCAGCCTTTTCTCACGAATCAAAAACCTCCCCCTCGCCTCGGCCAAGCTGGTCGAAGGATTGCTGTCGGGAAACTACCGCTCGGTGTTCCGGGGGCCCGGCCTGGAGTTCGACGAGGTTCGTGAATATCACGAGGGCGATGATTCGCGCTTCATCGACTGGAACGTGAGCTCTCGCCTGGGCGTACCCTACATGAAAACCTTCCGGGAAGAGCGGGAGATGATCCTGTTCATGCTGATCGATGTGTCGGCCTCGCTGCAAACCGGTACGGGCCGCATGAGCAAACAGGACATGGTGGCAGTGGTCAGTTCGCTGCTGGCATTTTCTGCAGTGCACAACAACGACCGGGTGGGCTCCCTGTTCTTTTCGGATAAAATCGAGAAATGGGTGCCGCCGCGTAAAGGTAAAAAACAGGTGTTTCGGCTGGTAGAGGATATGATGCATCTGCCGCCCGAAGGCCAGGGCTCGGACCTGGCGCATGCCATTCGTACCGTGTATGAGTCGCTCAATCGGCGGGGCATCTGTGTGATAGTGTCCGATTTCAGAGTGAATCCGAGCTGGCGCGAGATGAGCCTGTTGGCTAAAAAGCACGATGTGATTGCGGTGAAAATTACCGATCCTTCCGAGAAGGTCTTTCCCTTTACCGGGCTGGTGCAGTTGCTCGACCCTGAGACCGGCGCCCGTATGAAGGCCCCCGGAGGCAGCCGCAAGTTTCGCCACTCCTACCGCGAGTTCTGGGATGCCTATCATCTGCTGTGGCAGCGGGAGTGCCGCCGCCGCGGAGTAGACACCCTGACTATGAGCACCAACGATGACCCGGTAGTAAAGTTGATGCAGTTTTTTGAGTCGAGGAGACGCAGGCGGTGATAGGAACTCGAACGTGCGGGGCTCTGCGCCGTATCCAGCCCGGCCGGCGCGGGAGCGAGAGCGGGAATAGGCGCGGGAGCGAAATCAGGCGCAGTGGCCGCACATTTCTGCTGAGTCTGCTGCTCCTGCTGGCAGCCTGGGTGCCGGCCGCAGCGGTCGAAGGTGCGCAGGTGGAAAAGCTCATTTTTCTGCCCCCTGATTTTTACGTCGGAGACAATGTGGAGATGCGTCTGACCATTTATCCGGAACCGGGTCTGCGGGTCTTGCCGCCCGAAGAGGTCCCGGTGGCCAACTGGATCGACATCCACGATGTGCGCCTGGAACAGGAGGGTTCGCGCTGGGAGGTGCAAATAGACTTTACCACCTACGCCCCGGGAACCCGCACTCTTCCGGCCATGCAGCTCGGAGATGTAGTGCTCAACGATGTAAAGCTCCACACTAAATCGATTCTCCAGGAGCGGAATTTCGAGTTCTTTGGGATCAAGGGGCAGGTGTATCTGCCGGGAACCCGGCTGGCCATCGGGCTGGCGGTCTTTATTCTGTTCTTCGGGCCGGTGGTGGTGCTGAGTACAGCCGGACGGGTGTCCCGGGCGGTCAAGCGCTTCGTTTCCATTCGCACCGGCCGCCGGCCGCATAAACGATTTATGCGGACCCTGAAAGAGCTGGGTGAGAAGCAGATGCAGATGAGCAGCCGGCGCTTTTACATCGTGTTGTCGGAGGAGCTGCGGCGCTACCTCTCCTCGCGCACCAAGCAGGACTATATGACCGCGACCTCATCAGAACTGCGGGAGCAGCTGTGGAGCACCTTTCCGGCGGAGAACAAGGAACAGGTGAACGCGCTGGCGCGGATGATGCAGCAGAGTGATGAAATCAAGTTCGGCGGGGTAAACGCTTCGAAAAAGCAGCGGGAAGAGGATTTGCAGATGGTAGTCTCGGCGGCCAAGTATATCGAGGTGTATGTAGAGGGGCAGACCCGGGAAGCCGAAAAGAGGAAAAATCAGAAGCGGGGTAAGCGGAAAAAATGATCACCTTTGAATCCCCTGTACTTTTAATATTGCTGGCATTGGTCCCGACGCTGCTGTATATGCGCCTTTTATGGCCGAAGCGCGGCACCCATGTCTCCTTCTCCTTCACCGTGTGGCAGAAGGAGGTCTTGCCGAAGGCCCGTTTCATTGAACGCTTTGCCTTGTTTATCTCTACACTGGCTTTTTGGATCGGGTTGATCGCCCTGCTGATTGCAGCGGCCGGTCCTTCGATTTCCGAGAAAGAGCGCATCCACCTGAATCGCGGTCTGGATATCCTGCTGGTGCTCGATGTATCTCCAAGTATGGCGGCCCAGGATTTTTCCCCGGTAAACCGCTTCGAAACGGCGAAGGAGGTGCTCTCCGAGTTCATCCATCGCCGCAGCAGCGATTCTATCGGGATCGTCGCATTCGGCGACCAGGCGGCCCTGCGGGTTCCGCCCACCAGAGATTACGAGACCTTGTTAGCCCGGCTGGAGGGCCTCAGAATAATGGAAATGGGGCAGGGAACGGCAATCGGTATGGGGATAGCGGTGGCCTGTGTGCATTTGCAGCACAGCCGGGCAGAGAACAAGGTCGCAATTCTGATTACCGATGGTAAAAACAACGCCGGTGAAAT
>JAASTM010000534.1 GCA_021767325.1 Spirochaetales bacterium | reverse complement strand
TCACGGGCCAGGATGGTTTTTTGGATGTTCCCTCCGGAGAGGAACTTTACATGTGTAGCCGGAGTGGGTGTTGAAATCTTGAATACATCGATCATCCGCCGAGCAAATTCGAGAATTCGGCGCGGGTCGAGGAGTCCGCCGTGGGTAATCGGTTTGCGGCGGTAGCCTTTCATCACCAGGTTACTGGCCACGCTCATGTCGCCGACAACACCCATGGCGATGCGATCGGAAGGGATATGACTGACTCCGGCCCGGATAATGGAAAGGGGTGAGCGGTTAGTCATGTCCTCACCCTCGATCTCGATGCTGCCTCCCAGTACCTTGTGCAGCCCGGTAATTACCTCGGTCAGCTCGCGCTGGCCGTTTCCGGCCACCCCGGCTATGCCGACTATCTCGCCCCGACGTACCTGCAGATTTACTCCCCGCAGTGCCGGCAGCCCCTTTTCGTCATTGGCCTCGACGTTCTTTAGCTCGAGGATTACCTCTTTCGGCTCAGCCGGGCCTTTATCGATCTGAAACAAAACCTCCCGTCCAACCATCAGCCGGGCCAGTTCTTGCGGACTTGTTTCGGAAGTCCGCTTGACCGTAACCAGCTTCCCAAGCTGCAGGACCCGCACCCAGTCGGAGAACTCGATGACCTCTTCCATTTTATGAGTGATAAAAATGGCCGATTTTCCTTCATCCGTCATCTGATGCAGGATCTTGTTGAGCTCATCCGACTCCTGGGGAGTCAGCACCGCAGTCGGCTCATCGAGAATGAGAATCTCGGCGCCCCGGTAGATTTGTTTTAGAATTTCGACCCGCTGCTGCTCACCAACGCTGAGCTGCCATATATAGGCATTGGGATCGACTTTGAGATTGTAATGCTCGGATATTTCGCGTATACGAGCACTGATACGCCGCATGTCGGGCACTGAAGAAATTTCTTTTAACCCGAGAATAATGTTCTCAGCCACCGTCATAGTATCCACCAGCATAAAGTTCTGGTGCACCATGCCGATGCCGAGGTTCATCGCGTCGCGGGGTGAATCAATAAAGACCTTTTCTCCACGGATAAATATTGCCCCTTCATCCGGGCGGTATAAACCGGCTAAAACGTTCATGAGCGAACTCTTGCCGGCACCGTTTTCTCCGAGCAGCGCCAATACCTCACCGGGGAAAAGTTCGAGGTCTACGTGATCATTGGCAACTACTCCGGGAAAACGCTTGGTTATACCTCGCATTTCCAAAATAGGCTTTTTTTCGGTTTCCATATGTGTGCTCTATTAAATTGAAGTCGGCCCGGCCGAACGGCCGGGCCGTGTGGTTTTTCGTGTATTACTACTCTGCAGCGATTCTTAATCGCCGAGATTACCCGATACACCTTCTACGAAGAAGTTCATATTGAGCATATCGGCATCGCTCATCTTTTCGCCCTCAGCTACTACGACTTCGCCTTTCTGATTCTTAACCGGTCCCCAGAAAACATCCCATTCGCCGTTCACGATTTTTTCACGTTCGGCGTTGACCAGGTCTTGGATGTTCTGCGGAACTCTGGGACTCATTTCGGACAGCTTGACAGTATCTTCCTTGAGACCGCCCCAGAACTGATGGGTTTCCCATTCACCGTTCATAGCTTCCTGTACGGTACGGGTATAATAAGGCCCGAAATGCCATACGGGGCTGACCAGTACCGAGTCTCCCACAAATTTGCGCATATCAGCATCATAGCCGATACTTACTTTTCCGCGCTCTTCGGCCGCCTTCTGCGGCTCGGTAGTATCCTGGTGCTGGGCGATTACATCGGCACCGCTGTCGAGCAGAGCAACTGCGGCTTCACGCTCTTTGACAGGATCGTACCATGTGTTGGTCCACACAACCTTTACAGTTGCATCCGGGTTCACTTTCTGAACGCCAAGCGCAAATGCATTGATACCACGAATTACTTCGGGAATCGGGAAGGCGGCTACATAGCCGATGGTATTGGATTCGGTGGCATCACCGGCAACCAGTCCGGAGAGATACCGAGGCTGATACATGCGGCCGAAATATGTGGCCATGTTGTCGGCGGTTTTGTATCCTGAGCAGTGCTCGAAATATACGTCCGGGAATTCCTGAGCTACCTCGTACATCGGATCCATGTAACCGAATGAGGTTGCAAAAATCATGTCCCAGCCGTTCTGCGCGTACTGTCGCATAATTCTGGCAGCATCGGGGCCTTCGGGTACGTTCTCGATATAGGTGGTCTCCACCTTGTCACCAAGATTTTCTACCATCTCCTTGCGACCGATGTCATGCATATAGGTCCAACCGAGGTCTCCGGGAATACCGATATACACAAAAGCGACCTTAAACGGCTCATCGCCGCCCTCGGTGCTCTCGGCGGCACCCTCTTGTTGTCCCCCTGCGAACAGGGAAAATGCAAGCATGAAAACGAGCAATACTGTTAGAGCTTTTTTCATCCTACCCACTCCTTTTTTTATTGAGTTTAACAGAGAATATTGTACAACGGAATTCTCCGCTGTCAAATAACACTTTTCCAATTTTTGCCCTAAAGGTCTATACCAATTTTAGAATTATTTTTAAAAAAGTTGCTCTAAAACCGGCTGAATCGCTGTATATCGACTCTCGGATTCGATAAGTTCTTGCAGAGACTCGGGGATTTCTATGTAGCGACCTATCAGGGGCTCGACTATGTGTTCGAACTTGGCCGGATGGGCAGTGGCTACCACGAAGGAGGGCTCGTCCGGATAAAAGTCTTCACGTACGTAC
>JAASTM010000533.1 GCA_021767325.1 Spirochaetales bacterium | reverse complement strand
GCCGCTGTAAATGAGTGAAAAACCGTAGGCCTCTCCGGACAGTTCGTTGGTATCCGGCGAAACCAGTGCGAACGAGGGGTTGAACTGATGGCTGCTGGTACCGCGGGTGCTGCCGAAGGAGGTGGTGCCAGCCGGCAGCCGACGGCGCTGCAGCTGCCGCTCTCTGGCCCAGGCGCCGTGCAGGTTGATCAGCTCATACTCCCAGTTGAAAAGGTCAAGCGATAGGCTGGCGGCCTTCTCCAGTTTTACTGTTTTGCCCCCCTGGTTGGTGAAACGGACATGCCGGCAGATCGCATCGTACTCGGGGAACATGGTGTAGACCAGGGTTATCTGCACCCCGCTCTTGGGATCGTGCATCTGTAGTTCAACCGTCTCGATATCCCGGGGGCTGCCCGGCCGCGCTGAAGGTAGACCGGGAATCTCATTTTTCCCGTGGTACCTATGGGTAATCAATTCGAAAGGCCCGGTTATCGGATAGTTGCGCCCGTCGCGGATGCGAAAGGCGGGCAGACGAAAATCGCCGTTTTCGGCAAAGCCGTATTCGAACTGGAGCTCTTCTATCGAAACGGCGGTATCACCTATCTGTGGCCGGATCGAATAATCGCGATTGTTGAATGGAAAGAGTTTCTTCTGGCCATAAAATCGAGTTTTTGCCCCCCAATGTACATGTAAGGGAAGGCTGTTTTTGAATGGAAGAATAGTATAGCTGCTCTGATATCCGTTGAGAGTTATTACATTCATGTGAGAACCCCGACTACAGCAACGCGGGCTGGTTTCCCAGCCCGCAACACAATAAAGGAGAGTGCGCCCGGCAGGCCGGGCACCTCTTTACAACTAAAGTTTACACATTAGGTCGTGATATTTCCAGATTTACCTTTCATAAAATCTTTGTTTTTATCTCCGACCCAGTAGCGTTCGCCGGCGATACACCAGATAAAGGTAACCGGATCGTCGTGACTGAATACCGGGTGGTAGTTCAGCATGGGAATGGTCACTTGGTCGCCCACTTCGACCGAGGTTACGAAGGTTTTGTGCTCATCATCCTCGTAGACCTCCATTGCACCCTTGCCTTCAATAAAAGCGTACACCTCTTCCTGGTCGGTGTGGTTGTGGGGCGGCCAGGCGCGGGTGTAGGTTTCGTAAAAAGTATACCCTGCAATGAATTTGTTGGCCTGTTCACCCACATCGAACATCAGGTAGACCTCTTTCTTGTTCAGATACCGGATGCGGTCTTTGTTCTCTTTAATTTCCTTCCACTTGGAATGGTGAACCGGATAGGCCTTGTCGCCGGTGGCACGGTAGATGTACAGCAGTCCGGCGTCCTGTCCGGCATGCCGGACGCTGAAGGCGGTGTTAATCGGAATGTAGAGCGTATCAAAATGCTCCAGACGGTAGTTCTGGCCCTCCACTTCCACTTCGCAGGTGTCCTTCAGGTTGTAGATCAGGGTTTCCTCATATTTAAATGAGAGCTGCGGAGATACTGCACCTCCCCAAATATCCATTTGTGATCCGCTCAGATACTCGAGATTCGAATCGCTCCGGTTGAAGAGCTCGCTAATCGTACACTGACTTTTCTCTTGGTTAAACTTCTTTCCAGGCTTGATACCCATACTTGCTCCTTTGATCACGTTTATCTGTTTCTTATTTTAATTAGTTTCTGTAAAAAAGTAAAGAGAGAAAAAAGGAAGGGTGCTTAATTCGAAGCCACGTTATGCGGCCCTGCTTCAGAGACGCAGCGGCAGTTTTATACTCACTTCGGTGCCCTCACCCTCTGTGCTGTCGATATCGATGGTCCCGTGGTGGGCTTCGACGACGCTCTTCACGATTGCCATTCCGAGTCCGGTACCGCCGTTCGGTGAGGATGAGTAAAACGGTTCATAAATATGTTCCATAACCTCGGGGCTCATGCCGCTGCCGTCATCCCGTACGGAGAACTTTACCATATCGTTTTCGCGGACAGCCGAAACCCGGCAGTGCCCCTGCCTCCCAAGAGCCTTGCGGGCATTCTCCAGCAGATTGGTGAATACCCGCAGCATCCGTTTGTGATCCATTATCACCTGTCCGTCATAGTCATACGAACACTCGACCTCAACCTCTTTCGATTTGAGGCGGTGATCAGTGAATTCACAAATCTCGCGGAAAAAATCGGGAATCGAGACAATACCCATATCCAGCCGGATTTCACCACGGGAGTAATCCAACAGCTCATTGGCAAGCTGATTAAGCCGCTCGGTTTCGAAACTGATTTTATCAACGTACTTATCGTCCTTGCTATCATTGCTGCCCGAGAGCTTCAACATATCCGCATAAGCTTTGATCACAGAGATCGGGTTTCGGATGTCGTGCAGGATCATAGAAGAGAATTTACCCAGGGTGGTCAGCCGTTCATTCCGCAGCAGTTCATCCTGGGCGGCCTGCAACTCATCGTAGGCTTTCTGCAGCTGCCGGTTTCTCTCGCGCAGATCCTCAACGAAGGTCTGATTGCTTTTGCGCACCATGGCGCTGAGCGAACGGATAATTGCCAGCGCAACCAGCGAGTTCTCCTTCAGCAGGCGCTGGAACTCCTCTTCGTTGATGTAGAGCAGCCGCGTGCGGGTTCGAGTTACTACGGTGGCACTGCGCGGAAGGTCATCGACCAGCGCCATTTCTCCGAACAGCTTGTTCACCCCGTGAACCGCTAGCAGGTCGGCATATGGGCTGTCATAGTCTTTCCAGACCTCGACCTCCCCTTCCATAACGATGTAGAAGCGGT
>JAASTM010000532.1 GCA_021767325.1 Spirochaetales bacterium | reverse complement strand
GATGCACGCAAAGGTGCTGAGCTGGTGATAACCGGTATTAATAAGTTCGGTGTATGGTAGAACTATAAAAAATACAACTAACCCCTCTATTGGAGTGAAGACACACTTTCAATAGAGGGGTTTTTTATGCTCGAATCGCCGTTTTTTCCCGAAATACTGTCAGCCCGAGACGGGCTGACAGGGGGAACCCAGGCTTATGCGTTTGGTTTGGGTACTACTTCCTGAGCAACTGCCAGCAGAGCGATCGGTACCGAATAGACTGAGCAGGATACATAATCAAGGCCGGCTTCGATACAGAAGCGGATGTTCTTCGGGATGGCACCGTGCTCTCCACAGAGACCGGTGGACAGACCCGGGCGGGTCATTTTACCACGACGTGCGGCAGTACTTATGAGTTCCTGGACGTATGGATCGAGCTCCTGGAACGGGTTGCCCGGAATGATATCAAAGAGGGTGTAATCCGGCATGAACGAGGTGTAGTCGTCGCGTGACAGCCCGATAGTGGTCTGGGTGAGGTCATTTGTGCCGAATGAGAAAAACTCCGCATAGCGGGCAATGTCGCCAGCGGCCAGGGCTGCGACCGGAAGTTCGATCATCGTGCCGAAACGGTGATCCATCTTCGAACTCTCTTTCAACTTTTTACGCACCTCGGCTTCGATGCTGCGCAAGCCCTTATAGTCCTTACCTTCTATCCGTTTACCGAAGGTGATCAATTTCAGCTCATCCGAGTTCATAATGAGCGGAATCATGATTTCCGGATAAACCTTCACACCGTCCTTACGGGCTTTGAAGGCGGCCTCGAATACCGCTTCAACCTGCATCTCATAGATTTCAGGATATGAAACTGCGATACGACAGCCGCGATGCCCGAGCATAGGATTGAACTCCTGCAGGCTTTCGGATATCTCGTTCACCTGTTTTTCGGTGATTTTTACGCCGGCTTCATTCTGCATGTAGTTGACGAAGGCCTTCGTCTGGCTCTTGTTGTGGGGCAGGAACTCATGCAAGGGGGCGTCTAAAAGACGAATGGTAACCTCTTTGCCATCCATCGCCTTGAAGATATTGTAAAAATCGTCCTTCTGCATTTTCTTCAGTTTGGCTAGTACTTTGCGGCGGTCATCCTCATTTTCCGAAAGGATCATCTGCCGGAACACATTGATGCGCTCCTCTTTGAAGAACATATGCTCGGTTCTACACAAACCGATACCCTCTGCTCCGAAACTGACTGCCAGCTTGGAATCGCGGGCGGTATCGGCGTTGACCCGCACATGAAAATCCTTTACGTGTTTCTTCACCAGCTGAACGAAATCGAGTAGTCCCGAATCTTTCGGGTCTGGTTCGATGAGTTCCGCCTCGCCGAGATATATATGCGGTTCGCCGTAGTGCGGCACCTGCAGGGTAATGAGATCGCCCTCTTTGAGTGTGTGCTGTCCGATCTTGGCGCTCTTATTAGAAAACTTAAGATCGTTTTGTACAAGCGAAACTTTACCGTACTGCCGGGAAACCACTGAAGCGTGTGCAGAGTATCCGCCTTCGGATGAAAGCACTCCGGTGGCAACCTCGATTGCCTTTACATCATCGGCGAAGGTGGCCGGCATACAGAGGATCATGCGAGTGTCTTCATTCTGCTGCTGGGCGTTGCGATACGCCTCGAGCAGAGAATCGGTGGTAAAATATACTCTGCCGATAGCAGCTCCTGGAGCACCGGCAATGCCTCCGCTGATGTCTTTGAAGTTCTTCACCGATTCGGGCTGGATTACCGGATGCAGTATCTCATTCAGCTGATCGGGCTTTAAGGCATGAATCAGGAAGGCGTCGTCGATTTTTTTGCGCTTATGCAGGTCGAGGAGTAATTGAATGTCTGCCTGCGTCGATTTTGTAACCAGGGGCCGTTGATCCACAAACCACAGCTTTTTGTTTTCTATGGTAAAGCGAATCGAGCGGATTTCCATGAAATGATCTTCAACAGTGCGGGCGGTTTTATCGAGTTCTTTTACATACTTGGGGGATAGACTGGCCACATCCTGCCCTTTTCTGTCTTCCGAGTTGAAAGTGTCGGGAACGTACCATCCATGGATGGTTCCTTCTCCGGTAACCGGATTGCGAGTGGCATACTCCCCGCTGCCGCTGTCACTGCCGTAGTTTCCATAGACCATCGGCTGTACGATCAGAGCCGCATCCTCGTTATCCAGCTCGTCCAGATTGAGGAGCATACTGATCCGGCGAAGGCAGTATTCCAACTGGGAGTACGCGTTTGAGAAGAAATCATCCGGCAATGAACCGCGCATATCCTCGAGCGCTTTCTTGAGCTTGGTTGTAGAAGTTTCGTTGTTGATAACGGAATCGAGAGTATTGATTTTATCACTGTACAGTTTGATGTTCTTTTTATCTTCATTCAACTCGGCTATCTTTTTTTCCACTTGAAAGATTCCGTGGATCAAGAAGAGAATTTCGTGATAACCGAACTGCTCGCCCACGTAGTCTGCGAAACCCGTCAGAGTCTCATCGGTAAGTCCGAAATTGTGCAGGGTCGGGTAATGCACGATTGCCAGGTTGGGGCTTATCACTACCTTCAGAAGGAGCGGGTTTTTCGGATCGTTAAATGTTTTTCCGGTTTCCTTTTCGAACTGGGTAATCAAATCGGGCAATTCAGCGGCTAATTCGAAGTCGTCGAGATGCGCGGCGATTTGAGAATCCAGAATAAAGCCGGGTACAATCGGCAAATTAAGGGCTGCGAATTCCATGGCCTGTT
>JAASTM010000531.1 GCA_021767325.1 Spirochaetales bacterium | reverse complement strand
TGCCGGTAGGTGGCATCTCGGAGAAAATCGAAGGCTTCTTTTCGATGTGCAAGCTATTCGGACTAAGCGGATCGCAGGGAGTAATAATACCCGAAAAGAACCGTCAAGCTGTTATGGTAAACGCCGATGTGTGTGAAGCTATTGAATCGGGAATGTTTCATATCTATCCGATCAACACAATCGACGAGGGACTCGAAATACTGACTGGGATGGTCTCAGGCCGCCGCAGTGCCCGCGGAGTATTTCCAAAGG
The DNA here is from genome assembly GCA_021767325.1 of Spirochaetales bacterium. Next base: position 2,503 of record JAASTM010000531.1, on the reverse strand, counting down.
ATTCAATGAACGCCCATATTGAGCATCGTTTGAAGGAAATGGCCAATCAAGTTAAGAATTATTCCGGATAAGACCATTTTTATGCTTGACTTTCGTTTTTATAGACTTATGATATAGGGCGTATTATATAAACAATAAAATTGCGGGTGGTGTGTATGTCTCCAGCGGTGAACACTGAACAGGTCAAAAAAGCTATTCGGAGCTCGGTTCCGTTAGCTATTAAAACCTATACTCTTCCTCACGAGACCGAAGAATATCTCGAAGAAATTCTGGCATTCTTTTTAAGAGAATTCGGCCAGGATCATCTGAAGGACAGAATTGCCTACTGTATGAAAGAACTGGCAGTCAATGCCAAAAAGGCCAATACAAAACGGGTCTATTTTCAGGAGAAGCAGCTGGATATCGCCAACCCGAAAGAATACGAGGAGGGCATGCGCACCTTCAAGGACGACACCCTGTCCAATATCAGTCACTACCTCGAAAAACAGAAGGAAGCCGGACTTTACATCAAGGTTGTGTTTCAGGTAAAGCAGAGGACTTTCACCCTGAGCATCAAAAACAACACCGAAATATCCCGCAAAGAGCAGATGCGCGTGTACGACCGTATTGCCCGCTCCCGGGCTTTCGAAACCATGGAGGAGGCGCTTTCAACAGTTATCGACGACTCAGAGGGCGCCGGCCTGGGGATAGTGATACTGGTTCTCATGCTCAAGAAAATCGGTCTGGACGAGGACGCCTTCGATATTGATGTTGAAAACGGCGAAACAGTCGCCCGCATCACTATTCCCTTCAGTGAAGTCCATGCGGAGAGCCTGGATGTACTCAGCGAAGAGATCGTTAGAGAGATCGACGAACTGCCACAGTTTCCGGATAACATCCTGCACCTGCAGAAACTCATCAACGATCCTGACTCAGAGATTAGCGCCATCGCCCGCGACATAAGTACCGACCCATCGCTCACCGCCGACCTGCTCAAGGTAGTAAACTCGGCACAGTTCATGCTCCCCAAACGGGTAGACAATATCGTCGAGGCGGTCAAACTGGTCGGCCTGCGCGGACTGAAGAACCTGCTGTACTCCTACGGAACCCAGCAGATCCTGAACCAGCAGATGAAATGGCTGTGGAATCACTCCTACAAGACCGCCTTCTATGCCTATAATCTGGCCAAGAACTTCAAGCGGAAAAAGGATCTGCTCGACGACGCCTACGTGGGCGGAATCTTGCACGACATGGGTAAGATCATCTTCTCCGAAGTCCATCCGCAGCTGCTCGAAAAGATATCCAGTTTTTGTGATGAACGCGGAATCGACCGGGAGATGTTCGAGGATCTCTCCGCCGGTCTCAACCACGCGGAAATCGGCGGGCGTATTGCAGAAAAATGGAACTTCCCTTCCACTCTAATAGAAGCCATACGCTATCATCATGAACCGACCAACTGCGACCCGTCCATGCGCGATGTAGTCTTCACGGTCTATCTGGCCAACGCACTGGTAAACCTGGAGGACGGAGAAATCTCCTACGAACAGTTGAACCCGGCGGTACTCCGCAGTTACGGCATTAAGAGCGAAGAGCAGGTACAGCTGATCATCGAGCGACTGTCCCGGGCCTTTGAGCAGGAAGCGGCCAAGCGCGAGAGCATGTAAACTAAATATTAAAAAAAAAGAAGTCTGGTAGTTGACTTCCGAACATCTATATATTATATTCTCTATACATTCATTTTTTTATAGAACAGTACGGAGGTACGCTATGGCAGTTGCACTTTATTCAACTCCCACATGCGCCTATTGTCGAAAGGCAAAAGATTATTTACGGCAGAGAAAAATCAGTTTTACCGAGTACAACGTTGCCTCGGACCAGTCAAGAGCTGACGAAATGGTACGGAAGTCCGGCCAGATGGGCGTCCCGGTGATCGACGTAAACGGACGCATCATTGTCGGATTTAATCAACCGGAGATTGAGCGGGCATTGCATCGCTAATTTCATACATACCCCCTAATCCCTTATATTCACCGCAGAATCGCACAATTCTGCGGTGTTTTTTTTGAAGCACAGCCGCACACCAGACCTCTTTACTTGTAAAGACAATTACAAGGGGGTTCCATGAAACCAATTTACGAAATCCGACACATCGAAGCGGTACTGGTCAGCCAAAAGCCATACGTACGCGCCAGTCTCCGCAGCTGCGAGACTGGACAGGAGGTCATCGGATATCTTCCGGCCCGCGAGATGGCCGCACTGCTTCCGCGGGAGATAATCATAGGAAAGGGAACACGTGCTCCCGAGTCGATAGTCGATATCATGAATGAACTGCTGGGAAAATTGGCCGCCCGTCGACATGCTAAAATATGGGAGTATCAGGGGGTTATCTATTTCGGCTTTCTAAAATGGAACTCGGTGCGAATCACAGAGGATGCGGCTTGAGGTAGGGTTGCCATGCCTGCAGCAGTATTCCGCAGGCAACCGCAACATTGAGCGATCCCTTTGCCCCGCGCAGGGGTATTGA
>JAASTM010000530.1 GCA_021767325.1 Spirochaetales bacterium | reverse complement strand
GGATACCGCTTACGATGACCTGCTTGTTCCGCAGCGCCGCTGCCACTACCGGCACAAAGGGCGGAGAGAAAATGAAGGCAGTGGATGTGATAATATGTGTATCAACATCGATGCGGAAAACAGCTGAAAACAGCAGATGGATCCCCGAAACCAAGGCCAGCAGCACCGCCACGTACAGCAGAATCATCGGCGCCGACAGTACTAAGTTCTGCACATTGGCCATCGAACTGACGGTCAGTGAGAAGATCAGTATAAGATAGTAGCCGAGTTGAAAGCTGTTCTTCATACGGCGAACCGCCGGGAAAAACGAGCAACCGACTCCCAGGGTGGTGATAGTCAGGATAGCCGCCGGCAGCGCCGCCGTGTCGGGGAGAAAAAGTGTAAAAGATCCGCCTGCAGCGAAGATTATCAACGCTAAACCCAGGGCTTTGAATATATCGATTATCTCACGCCGGGAATATCCCGTAAAGTAGGGCGTAATAGTGTGGTAGTTGCCGTCATGGGCATCATCCGAGACAAACGGCGGCAGTATCTTCCGGAAGAGTTTCGGAAACGCGGTGATCAGCAGGAGCAGGATAAAGCTGGAGACCACAACATCCGAACCGTGCACCGCCACGTAGGTCAGTGAACTGACGTTCAGGGCGGTACCGATGGCCGCCAGGTTCGGTGTGCCGCCGGTGTACACACCCACCAGCATGCCGGCGATTTTCCAGGTTTCCGGCCCGGTGATGAACCGGAAAATGAAAAAGGTAATCGCAGTGCCGATACTCACCGCCACCAGGGCACTGATCAGCGAAATAACCGTCCGCCGTGCCAGGCTGCGCCACTGGGTGAGGTTGAGACTAAAGAAAATCAGGGGCAGGGCCACCGGCACCGTATAGCTGGCCAGCTGATTCTGCAGCGAGTCGATGCCCTCGGGCAGCACTCCGATATTGCCGATCAGCAGCCCCACCGCATAGGTGATGACGATGGCCCCCAGTTTGCTGAGATGATCGTACTTATAGGTCAGAGTGAGGATAAGCGCCGGAGCCAGCAGAAAAAACAGTGTCCATAAGGTGAATACCATTGGGCGTACCTATTGTGACCCGGCCCGATGGCCGGAGAGCTGCGGCCACACCCGCTGCATCACCGCATTCAGCTCGGGATCGTCGGCAGCGTATCGCAGCAGCGCTTCCAGGTATCCGGCCGGGGCGCCGATGTCGAGCCGGCGGCCTTCCATCTGCCGGAATACCACCCGCTGCTGCTGCATGAGCTGCTTCAAAGCGTAGATGTGATAGTACTCGCCGCTGCCGCTGTGTTTCTGCCAGCCCTCTTCCAGGTAGGGAAAGATGTCGGGGGTGAACAGGTAACGTCCCACCGAAGCCTCGCGGCTGGGCTCTTCACCCTTGGCCGGCTTCTCGACGATATCCTGCACGTGTACTCCGTCCGCTGCAATTTCCAGCACCCCGTAGCGTTCCAGGTTCGGTGGGTCGTGCATTGTGGCCATTACCGATTTACCGGTTTCTTTATAGGCCTCCACTAACTGGGCTGCCAGGGGCGGCCGGCCGAAGTGTAGATCGTCGGGATAGGCCACTACGAAGGGCTCGTCCTTGAGCAGGTGGCGGGCCTGTAGAAAGGCGTGTCCGGTTCCGCGCATCTCCTGCTGATGTACGAAGGCGAACTGGGCGTCGTAAGGCCTGATTTTGGCCAGTTTGGCCGCGCTGGAGCTGTTGCCGGCGGCGGCTTCTCGGGAAAAGACCCACTCCAGCTCCATTTCACGGTCGAGGTAGTCCTCCAGAGCCTTTTTCCGCCGGGAGGAGATGATGACTATCTCGCGGATGCCGGCGGCTATAAACTCTTCGATGATAAAGGCGATGGTCGGTTTATCGACCAGCGGCAGCATCTCTTTGGGAATGGTCTTGGTAGCCGGCAGAAAACGGGTTCCATAACCGGCGGCAACAATCAGGCCTTTCATAAGGTACCCCTCCTATTGGTGTGGATAGGTTATGCATCCGGAGTGAAAAAATCAACCGTTTTTTTGTCCTGAATTGACGATTACGCATCAGCGAGATACATTGTGCACTATGAAGAGACGAATGCTGCCGGCACTTGTGATGGCCGGCGTTTTTTTACTGATGGTTTCGGGCTGTTCGGCCCGTCAGGATGTAGCCCTGCAGGCCGACGGCAGCGGTACGACTACCGTGCGCATCGATCTGCACCCGATATTCGTGCAGTACCTGCGCGATCTGACCGCCGGGCTGTCCGCGGATGCAAGCGAGGATCCCGGGGGTGAACCCTTCAGGATTTTCGACGAAGCAAAAATTGCCGCCGCCTTTGCCCGCACCGAGGGGGCGACCCTGCAGGATTTCCGGCGAACCGCCCCGGGCCACATCCGCCTGACCGCCGGTTTCGATAACCCGGCCGATGTGCTGCCGGCCCCGCAGGACCCCGGAGTAGCACCGGTAGTGGAGTTCAGCGAAAACGGCGGGGTACGCAGCCTGCGCTTCAGCCTGAACTCGCAGAACGTCTCCAGCCTCTACAGCCTGCTGGGTATGCAGGAGCAGCAGACCATGCTCACCTTCGGACCGCAGCCCGACCCGCTGACCGAGGCCGAGTACATCGACATGATGGTGTACGCCCTGGGCACATACGCCGAGCGCAGCGAGCTGGAGCGGGCCCTGCAGTCACAGAACCTGCAGATAGTCGTACGGGTGGAAGGCCAGATTCTCTCGGCCGAGGGCTTCACGCTGCAGGAGGGCCGCGCCGAGGCCACTATC
>JAASTM010000529.1 GCA_021767325.1 Spirochaetales bacterium | reverse complement strand
TCACCGGCCGCCCGCCTCAGTCGGCATGCTTGCGGAAGAAATCGAATACATCCTTCCACACCCGATCATTGAAGCCGTGGCCGATACCCTCATACACCACAAAGCGAGCCGGCAGATCGTTTTCGGCATAAATCTTTTCCGAAAAATCAAAGCGCTTGAGCAAAATCTCCGCGTTTGACTCCTTCTGCTCTTTGAAAGGTACAGTATCAAACACATCGATAATTATCTCGCGCTCGCGCTCATCAAATGCATCACCGTAGGGCAGGGTGTCATTGGCATCGAGCTCGCCCATAAACAGGTACTGTGGTGTCGTGCGTACCGGCTCCAGGTCGAAGGGGCGGCCGGTCAGTTCTGCAAGGTCATACACCCCGACCGGATAATATAGATTCCTGTCCGCCAGCTGCTTCTCCGGCAGCAGCGGCATTCCGTTCAGCCCGCCGGCGGCGGCCGCCCGAACTCTCCCGGGGTGGAGAAATACAAATCGGTTGGTATAATTTCCAGATGCGGAGAAACCGAACATGAATACCTCCGGTTCCACCTTCACACCCTGATCGTTCAGCACAGCCCGGGCATGGTCTATCATCGACAACAGCTGTAAGTCGATTCTTTTATATGGCGCTGTCTCTAGTTGCAGACTCTGCCGGTCGAGGGCATGAGTATAATACGCCCAGCCTTCCCGGGGAGCGCCATCAAGGCTGCGCGGACGGGAGAACACCGGAACGAGAATCGGGGTTCCCAGCTCCCGGCCGAATCGGCTGCCCAGGTTCCGGATGTAGTTCTGGGCCCGATCATCATGCAGAGTCATGTCATCGCTGCTGGTACCGCTGTTATTGGGAGCAACCAGCAACCGGTGCGAAAGAGGCGACTGCGGACCGGCGGATTGACGCGCAGCCCCGCTCGGGCCCTGGTGAGGAACGAACAGATAGTAATTCCAAAAGAAACCTTCCGAAGGGCTACTCTTTATTTTCAGAATCCTACCAGGCGCCTCGGTACCGAACGATTTCATCACTGCTCCATCCTCTACTCCCGCCTGAAGCGAGGCACAGGAGTGGGTTGAAATTAACACTGTAATCAACAGTACAGAGAACTTTAATTTCTTCATTGCTTACACCACCTCAATATTTCAGGATACAGATCATACACCCCTTCGTCCGGCTCGCGCTGTATATAGAGAAAAAGCATCTTCTCATGAAACTCTTCAAAGCGGATAAAACCGCGATACTCCATGATGGCGTAGGTGTACTCCAAAAACTCCTCGTAGACCTCCTCGGAGTGTGTATCATACACATACAGACAGGCAGTACTCCAGGTCATATATTCGTTAAAGGTCAAGGCCGGACTTCGATACCCTCCGCGGCTGTTCCACTCTTCGAGGTTACTGAAACAGCGAGCTACCTTGCGCAGATACCGGTCCTCATTAGTCGCCGGGTTCACATAATTGTGATCGATCTCGGTCAACAGCATTCTCGATACAATTGCTTTGTAGGTATCGGGATGAGTATACTCGCTCCGGAATACTCCGGGTAAAGCAATAAACATTACTACTTCACTGTAGTCGCGGCTGCGGTCGTAATAGTTAAAGGTGTTGTGAGTCCCCCGCAACAGCGGGGAAAGCACAACCCGATAGGCATGGTGCCTTTTCGGGAAATTGGCCTCCAGCCAGTCCCACATATCTCGAACAGGCATCAGGCGTTGGGCCGATTCTATTTCCTGCCGATAGTACTCCCGGTGCTTTCGATAGAACTCCCGGAAACTGCTTTTCTCCGCAAAATCCGCCAACAAATCAGCATATTTATCACCTGTATGCTTCACACCGTATTCATTGTGTGTGCCGTTATGGGTAATCCGAGCGCCGTCGAACTGATAGGCGAACAGAACCCGTAAGCCCGTAACCCCCCGGTCCCTGACAGCCTGCTGAATTGCTTTGACTGCCGGATGCCCGGCATACTCACCAAACCACTGCTGAACCTGCTGGTGGTAGGGGGTCTGCTTATTCACAGCAATTTTCCCCGAACGCGCATCTTCGCTTAGAGAGATCACGACATTCAGCAGTTCGTATACTTCCGGAATTTCAACAGTGAGAACTCCACTTTCGCCCACAAAGTGTTCGGGAAAGCTGGTGTTTCGAGCAATAGTGGGCTTGTGCAGATCTTCGGTCGAATAATAATCCCAGATAACCGCTCCACCAATTAACAATCCTACTATTAGCAATCCAGCAATCAGTAGTGCTTTACTTTTTGTTTTCATAATCCTCACTTTTTTGCGTATTACATAGTTTTTCTTAGTGTTAAAAATCTTGTGGTACTGGTCTAAAAGACACTACATATAGTGGCTACAAAAAATCTAGCCCCAATATATAGTATGTGTACTCTTGGCACCACAAGTTTTTTAACACTCCATATTTTTTCAGTTTCTGAACATTTGTCAACTCCCTATTTGCGCATTAAAACACTCACAATGAAATACTGCACATACATATTGAATAAGGCTATTTGTGTTCTTAGAATAAATAGTAGAGATGAAACAAGTAGACTCAGAAAAAGATGAAATAGTCCTGAAAGGGTACCCCATATCCCCCGGTATTTCAGTGGGAAGGGCCTTTCTCGAAACACTGGCGAACCCGCCCGCTTACACCACCATCGAAGCATCTGAAGTAGAAGCAGAGAAAAAACGCTTTCGGCAGGCCCTTGAAGAGGTTCGTAAGAATGTAAAACAGCATATAAAAGATATCCACAACCAGATCAGTGAGGATCTGAATCAGATCCTGCGGGCCCAT
>JAASTM010000528.1 GCA_021767325.1 Spirochaetales bacterium | reverse complement strand
GATCGAGCCGGTGGACCGGGGCGAACTCTCGCCGGAAAGCCGGCTACAGGAAGAGCTGGATGGGCGTTTGTTGAGATTCGACGGGCTCTGGTATCGGAGGGTAGGATGAGTTTACATGCGGTGATTACAGATTATCTGCACTACCTAGAGTCGGTCCGCGGACTCTCGGCCCACAGCCTGCGGGCGTATAAAATCGATTTACGCCGTTTTGAGGCCTTTGTGGCGGAGCGGGAAGCGGACTGGAGGTCGCTGCGTCCGGCCGACGTACGCGGTTTCATCGGAAGCCTGCACAGGGACGAGCTCAGCGGTAGTTCTATAAACCGGGCCTTGTCGGCAGTAAAAGGACTGTACCGGTATGCGGTTCGCTACGAATTGAGCTCGGCTGATCCTTTTGAACACATCAAGGGCACCTCCCGGGGCCGTAACCTGCCGCAGGTACTCAGCGGCACGGAGATAGAGCATCTGTTGAGCATGCCGGATGATTCCTTCAATGGCGCCCGTGACCGGGCCTTACTGGAACTGCTCTATTCGACCGGCTGTCGTGTGGCGGAAATCGCCGCGATGGACCGGAAAGATCTGGAGAAGGGAAAAAAATCCATTCGCGTACTCGGCAAGGGGGGCAAGGAGCGTTATGTATACGTAGGACGGCCGGCCCGGGCTGCGCTTTCATACTATCTCGATATGCGTGACCAGCACTTTCGCCAGAATTCACTTGCTGATAACGATGCTCTGTTTGTAAATTTGAAAGGTACACGTTTGAGCACGCGCGGCATCGGATTGATTCTTGCTAAGTATATGCAGCGCAGTGGAATTTCTAAGAAGGTCTCACCCCACACCTTTCGGCATAGTTTTGCCACACACCTTCTCGATCAGGGCGCAGATATCCGTCTGGTTCAGGAAATGCTCGGACACTCCAGTGTTTCGACCACGCAGATCTATACGCATGTGGGGTTGGAGAAACTCAAAAAGGTTTATAGGGAGGCTCATCCACATGGAAAACGATAATCAATTTCATGGCACCACAATTCTCGCAGTCCGCAAGGGCGATCAGGTTGCAATGGCCGGGGACGGACAAGTGACACTCGGCGAAACCGTCATGAAGGGTAACGCCCGTAAGGTACGGAGTATGTATGACGGTAAGATTCTGGCCGGCTTTGCCGGAGCAACTGCAGACGCATTTACCCTCTTCGAGCGTTTTGAGGGAAAAGTAAAAGAGTATAACGGGGATATAACCCGTGCGGCAGTCGAACTGGCCAAAGAGTGGCGCACCGACCGGATGCTGCGCAAACTCGAGGCGATGCTCTTGGTGGCCGATAAGAGCAAAACTCTGCTGATATCCGGTACCGGTGATGTGGTCGAGCCGGAGAGAGGTGTAATTGCCATTGGCTCAGGCGGAAATTATGCGTATGCCGCCGCATTGGCGTATCTGGATACCGCCGAGTTGAGCGCCCGGGATATCTCAGAACGCGCGATGAAGATCGCTGCCCACATCTGCATTTATACCAACGATCAATTTACCGTGGAGGAACTCTAATGGTACAGGAACTATTTTCACTTACTCCGAAAGAGATAGTGAAAGCATTAGATAAATACATAATCGGACAGGAAAAAGCAAAAAAGTCCGTTGCAATAGCTCTGAGAAACAGAATGCGCCGGCGCAATCTTCCGGACGATTTGCGCGACGAAGTAGCTCCGAAAAACATAATCATGATCGGTTCGACGGGGGTCGGAAAAACCGAGATCGCCCGGCGACTTTCGAAGCTCAGCGGCGCGCCTTTCATCAAGGTAGAGGCTACCAAATATACCGAAGTCGGATACGTCGGCCGGGATGTGGAGTCGATGGTCCGCGATCTGATGAGCGTTTCGCTCTCAATGGTCAAGAGTGAAATGGCCGAAGAAGTGCGTGAAGAGGCCGAGAAACGCACCGAAGAGGCGTTGCTGGACCTGTTGTTGCCCGGAATGAAGAAGGGCGAAGGACAATCGCCCGGTGGCCAGCCGAGCGGCGGGGCATCTCCCGGCAGCCAGGCCGGCAGCGGTGATGTAATCTACGCCGGTGATGGCAGCGGTGCAGGTGCAGTTGCCGAATCGGGCGGGGGAACCGAATCCCGCGGCACCACCCGTGAAAAGTTCCGCAAAATGCTGCGGGACGGCAAGCTGGATGAAAAGATGGTTGAGGTAGAGACCTCTCAGTCCAATTCCCCCTCTATTGAAATTTTTTCGGGCCAGAGCTTCGAAGAGATGAACATGAACTTCGGTAATCTCGGCAATATATTCGGCGGAAAGAAAAAGAAACGCCGTGTATCCGTAAAGAATGCCCGCGAAATCCTGCTCGACCAGGAGATGGACAAGCTGATCGATAATGACAGTGCCGCCGACATCGCCCGTGAGCGGGTCGAACAGATGGGCATTATCTTTATCGACGAAATCGACAAAGTGGCAGTCAAGGAGGGCCGCGGGGGAGTGGATGTCTCCCGGGAGGGAGTACAGCGTGACATTCTGCCGATAGTCGAAGGCAGTAAGATCAACACCAAGTACGGTCTGATCGACACCAGCCACATACTGTTTATTGCCGCCGGAGCCTTTCACATGAGCAAGCCCTCCGATCTCATACCCGAACTGCAGGGTCGGTTTCCGCTGAGAGTGGAACTGCAGGATTTGTCCGACGAGGACTTTTACCGCATTCTGACCGAACCGGAGAACGCTCTGACCAAGCAGTATACCGAACTTCTCAAGACGGAAGGGGTCGACCTCGAGTTTTCTGACGAGGCACTCAAGCG
>JAASTM010000527.1 GCA_021767325.1 Spirochaetales bacterium | reverse complement strand
AGCTCGTTGGAGAGGGCCGGGATCGAAAAGCGCAGCCCCTGGGGTACGAGAATCGTAAATATGGTCTCCCAGCGGCTCATGCCCAACGATTGGGCCGCCTCGATCTGTTCATAAGAAATAGCCTTGAAGCCGCCCTTCATATACTCTACCTGGTAGGCGGTGCTGTTTAGAATAAAGCCTATGAAAGCCGCCGTGTAAGGACTGATGGTAATACCCAGGGGCAGCAGGAACTTCGGCAGCCCGTAGTAAATCATGTACAGCTGGATCAAGAGCGGCGTGCCCCGCACCAGCTCTACATATACGGTCACGATCTTATACCAGAAACCGTGTGTATACAGACGGACCAGGCACAGCGGGACAGCGGCAAAAAAGCCGACCACCATGCCGACGAAGGTGAACAGCAGGGTAAACAGTAAACCGTACCCCAGTTGGGGAGCTATTTCGATGAAATATTCAAACAACCCTCTCCCCTCCTATTCGCCGTAGAGCTCGGTAATCTTATGCAGGAACTCGCGGGTCCGCTCTTTCTTGGCATTTCTCAGAATCTCTTCGGGTGGACCATCCTCCACGATGTGGCCATCTTCCATGAAGATGATGCGATCGGCCACCGCCCGTGCAAATCCGATTTCATGGCTGACTACCAGCATGGTCATACCAGCCTGCGCGAGGTCCTTCATAACCGCCAGCACTTCGCCGGTCAGCTCCGGATCGAGGGCTGAGGTGGGCTCATCGAACATCATGATCTTCGGGTCCATCGCCAGCGAGCGGGCAATTCCCACGCGCTGCTGCTGTCCGCCGGACAGCTCGGCCGGATACTTTTCCATATGGTCCTGCAGGCCGACCCGGGTAAGCTCCTCAATAGCTTTTTTGCGGGCCGCATCATGCGACATTTTCTTTACTTTATATAAGCCAACTTCCACATTCCCTAGAGCTGTCAGATGGTTGAACAGGGCGAAGTGCTGAAACACAAAACCTATTTCCTGCCGGATTTTATTGATGTTGCTGTGTTTATCGGTAATCTCCTGTTCATCCAGCCAGACCCGCCCCTCGTTCGGCGGGGTCAGGGAGTTTATGCAGCGCAGCAGGGTACTCTTTCCGGTGCCGCTTGGTCCGATTATGACAACTACTTCACCGCGCTTCACGGTAAAGGAAATTTTATCCAGGACCCGGTTCGTTCCGAAGTCTTTTACGAGCTCTTTTACCGTCAAAATGTGTTCAGTTCCCATATACGCTACCTTCTCTCCAGTTCAAAACCGGGAATTTTCAATTTTTCGTCCAGCATTTCAAACAGCTTGTTGGACAGTACGAACAATCCGAAATAGATGAGAGACACCGGTATCAGCACCTCGAAGAAGACTTTTCCCATTGCAGAGTCGATAATCCCTCTGGCCTGCGTCAGCATCTCCGGTATCGCTACCAGATAGGTGATAGGAGAGTCCTTTAGCACAATCGTGGCCTCGTTGGTCAAACCGGGAATCGAAAGACGCAGAGCCTGCACGAAGACAATCGTGAGAATGGCTTGCCATCTGCCCATTCCGAGCGACCGGGCGGCGTTGTACTGATCGCGGCTGATCGCCTGTATCGAACTGCGAAAAATGAGCGACTGGTAGGCACTGCTGGTGATACCGAGAGCTAAGACTGCCGCCGGAAAGGGCGGGATTGCAATCTGAAAGGCAGGATTGCCGAACAGTTCGCCTACATGCCGCAGCCCGAAGTAAAAAATAAACAGTGTTACAATGTGAGGAGTCCCGCGGAAAAATCCCTCATACAGCTGTATGAGGAATTTGATCGGTTTGCTTCCATAAGTGCGGCCGATCGACAGCGGAACTCCCAGTAAGAAACCGAGCAGGAGACTGGCCACCGTTACAGCGATGGTGACCAGTGCTCCCTTCCCTATAGCTATTGCTGAATAGAGAACAAATTGTCCAAGATCTTCCATTTACTCCCCGATTACGATCCGAAGTATTCTTTAATCAGTTTATCCCAGGTTTCGGAATTCTTCACCTTTTTTAAAGCGCTGTTCAGGTCGTCCAGCAGAGGAGATCCCTCTTTGACGGCCAGGCCGTAGGCTTCGTCGGTGGGAATAACAAAAATCATTTCGGTGGGCCGGTTCTTTTCGAAGGCCTCGGCTACCGGTTTATCAAGTACGATTACATCCAGATTTTTGTTTTCGAGATCCTGAATACACTCAATGTATTTACCGTACTTCTTGATCTCGGCATTCGGAGCATTCTCATCGGCCCAGAAGGCACCGGTGGTGTCGTTCTGCACCCCGATAGTAATATCGGAGCTGTTGAGATCGGAGGGCTGGCTCAAACCGAAATCTTCGCCTTCACGCACCAGTGCAGCCTGATCAGCGACGAAATAAGGTTCGGTAAAGTCGACCCGCTCTTCACGTTCATCGGTAATCGTCATTCCAGCGGCAACTACATCGATAGTCCCGGTACTGACAGCTTCAATCAGTGCATCGAAGTCCATGTCCCGCACCACGACCTCGCGTCCGAGCTCTTCACCGATAGCTTTCATCAAGTCGATGTCGAAACCTGTTACCTCGCCCATTTCGCGGTATTCAAAGGGCCGGAAACCGGCTGAGGTACCTACTACCAGCTCGTCTTTGCCTTCCTGCGCTCCGCCTGCGAACAGGGCGCCGCCCAGGACGAATAGCACTACTAATACTGCTACTAACTTTTTCATCGCCTTCCTCCTAAATAAATATACATAGTATCTCTATAAATATACATACTATACATTATTGGATTTTGCAAGAACTTCGTTGAAACAAGCGTATTT
>JAASTM010000526.1 GCA_021767325.1 Spirochaetales bacterium | reverse complement strand
TCCGCAGGCCTCCCAGCTGCAGCAGTGGCCGGTGCAGATGCACCTTATCTCGCCGCGGGCCCCATATTTTCAGAAAGCGGATCTCCTTCTGGCAGCCGATTGTGTTGCGTATGCGGTGGGCGATTTCCATTCCCGCTATCTCGCGGGAAAACGCCTGGCGGTGGCCTGTCCGAAGCTCGATTCGAACCAGGATGTGTATGTGCAGAAGCTGATTGCGCTGATCGATGAGGCCGAAATTAATACCATCACTGTGGTTCTCATGGAGGTTCCCTGCTGTGGAGGACTCCTTCGTTTAGCCAAGGCGGCTGCTGAGCAGGCCAGCCGGAAGATTCCCATCAAAGCGGTGGTAGTAAACCTGCAGGGTGAGGAGCTGCAGTCGGAGTGGGTGTAAGAAGGTGGCCGTGAGGGTCAGCGCCTGCGGTGTATAAATAAGCCCCTCGCGGCTCAGATGCACCGGGAGGGGCGTAAAAGTCAGCTGTGCGCTGAATCGAGGCGCTGTTTTCAGCTCTATTGACGGGACAGACGGATTTTTTTCTTGCCTTCGCTCTGGCAGCGGGCACAAACTGCGGCAAATTCTTCCAGATTCTCGGTAATCGCGCCGAAACGGTTGCTGGGGCGCCATCCTACTGGCAGCAGAAGCCGGCTGTCGCGTCCATAGAAAATACCGAAATCGTATACCGGATTGGGATTACCCTGCCACTGGTGCGGAAAATAGCCATTCCATATCAGATCGCCCGGAATAGGGATAACGGTCTGATTCTCCGGCGGCACATGCAGTCCTTCATCATTCGGAAAGCGCTCGTGGGGAATCGGGAACGAGATTTCTCTGCCCGTCCACATCGCGTGGATTCCCAGGTTTTCAACCGGGGTTTCCAGCAGGTTCCAGATGCATTCGCAGGTTTTCGGAGCCTGGTCCCACAACAGGTCTGCAACTGCAGAAACTTTTTCGTCTACAAAGCTTATTTCAATGCGTTTGGCCATATGCCCCCCTATTCTTCTTCATCTGTTTTGATCGGAAAATCGTTCGGGTCCATCGGATCGAGTCCGAGAATTTTTTCGGGGTTAGTTTTGACCATCGTGCGAACATCTTCGGGCGAAACTCCCAGGTCCAGCATCATAGAAATGTACTGACGCAGGCCTTCTACCGGAGTAGATAGGGCATAGCGGCCGAAGTCGGTATCCATGATCATATTTTCGGCCCCGAAGGCAGCAATGTGCTCGGTAACAATTCCGATTCCCTTGGGTTGGTTCATACCTTCATCAACAGAGGCATACTCTTTTTCCACGTAGTAATGAGTTAAGGGAATCATTTGGGCGGCGGTGAAAGCCCCGAGAGTCTGTTCGATGTAGGCGCCCTTCTTGACCATATACTCGAGCTGCTGCATGTTGGCTACCTTGACCACGGAGCTGGAGATAACTATCTTTTCATACCCGTAGCGTTCCTTCAGGTCGCACAGACGCATCGCCTCTTCCGGGGAGATATGGCCGGTGTCCATATACACATCGGGATGTTCGGCGATCATACGCAGGATCTCATCCAGGGCTTCGTCCGGCTCTTCATCAAGCGGGATTCTGATGGCTCGGCTAAGTTCTTCCTTGCGAAATTTGGGATATATATCTGCCAGAGACTTAAACTCACCGTCGATCCTGCGCCCCTCTTTTGAAGCCTGATAATAGGTAGAATGGGTGCCGAATGAAATATATTTTGCGCCGCTGCCGTAATAGAGGGCTGTTCTTACTGCTCGAGGGTTCATTCCTCCGTAGACGGTATTCAGGGCGAGACCACCGTAGACAGTAAAATTATCTACATGCCGGTTTACGATCCAGGTATAGCCATTGCTCATTTCGAACACGTCTACAATCGCAAAAGCCCGCATTCCAGCGGCCCGTGCCTCCAAGGCGCATTCGATAGGGTCCTGGCGGCGTGGACTGCTGAAAAGATGGGGTCCTACGTGTACGTGCAGATCAATGGCCCCTTTGAGCAATTCTTGAGAAAGTTCGAGGGAGCGTCCCTCCTGAAGTGCGTTCATGCTGTTCCTCCGTTTAATGACAATTCAAACATTGTATGGTATTTTTACAAATGCATCCATAATGTAAAATATTTTACATTATTTTGTTGTACTCTGTCAAACAATTAAAAGTAACAACAATGGTGTTTGACATGTGGTAAAATGTATAGGACTATCTTTACACCACATCTGCCTTCGGATGTGTTCAGTGAGAGGGGAATATGAAAAATAAAATATCGGAACACTACGATTCTCTGACAAAACAGCAAAAGAAAATCGCCAGCTACATTTTAGACAATATGAATGATGTGATTTTTGATAACGTTACCTTTCTGGCCGAACAGACAGGAACTAGTGTTGCTTCGGTCGTCAGGTTTGCAAATGCACTTGGATATTCGGGATTTCCGCAGCTGAAAGAGGATCTTATAAACTATTACAAAAACCAGATGGATATTGCCGACCGTTTCAAACGGACGATTGATAACCTTCCCGAAGGACGGCCTACCTATGCCGCTATTACGGAATCGGAGGTACAGTATCTTCAGAAGTCGGTGAACACTCTTGACCAGAAGGCTTTTGATCAGGCTGTGGATTATATTTGCGAGGCACACAAGTTGTATGTGTTCGGAAACAACTCGAATGAGAGTCTTGCGAATAACCTGTGGTTTCGTCTTGACCGGCTTGGGCTAGAGGTTGTGCAGCTTTCACAGTCCGGGCATAACCTTATCGAACGACTCTTTCGTCTTACCCAGAAGGATGTGATAGTAGTGTTGGATTTTTT
>JAASTM010000525.1 GCA_021767325.1 Spirochaetales bacterium | reverse complement strand
TTTAATTCCCTTTTTAGCCTACTCACACTTTACGCTCTTTCAAATAGAAACACCATATAACTTTGGTATTAATATTGTGGGGAAAGGTGAAATATGCGGCTGTTGGAATGATCGACTTCCCTCGGTCTGATTCGTGTGCTATCTTGAGGACATGACGCTTCTATTCGTCTATCTCTTTCTTGCAATTGGAGTTTCGTTTCTCTGTTCGGTCCTCGAGGCGATTCTTCTCAGCGTGACTCCCGCTTATGTGGCCGATATGGAAGCACGAAGTCCCGGCCTGGGTGGTAAACTGAGGCGGCTGAAAGAGGATATCGACCGGCCTTTGTCAGCCATTCTCAGCCTCAACACGGTGGCTCACACAATCGGTGCCGCAGGAGTAGGGGCTCAATCCCAGATAATCTTCGGCGATGCGTATGTGACCGCCACTTCTGTCGTGCTCACCCTCCTGATTCTGGTTTTGTCCGAAATCATCCCCAAGACCATCGGTGCAACTTTCTGGCGCGCCCTTGCTCCCTGGGCGGTCCGCATTCTCCGCGTTATCATACCTCTGCTGTACCCCTTGGTGGTACTCTCCCAGGGAATAACCTTGCTTGTCTCCGGGAGGAAGCGTCAGCGAATGTTTCACCGCCACGAACTGAGTGCCTATGCTGACATCGGGGTAGAGGAAGGCGAGTTTCGTGAGCAGCAGTCGAGAATTGTAAAGAACCTTGTGAGGCTCGATACTCTGCGGGGACAGGATATTATGACACCGCGCCCGGTTGTGGTTGCGTATGCCGAATCTGCCGCTGTTCAAGAGGTTCTGGAAGATCCGAACGCCGCATCCCTTGCACGCTATCCGCTTTTCGGCAGATCGCCTGACGAGATTACCGGCTATGTGCTGCGCGACGACCTGATGCGTCACTCTTTATCCGGGGAAAAAGACGTTCCACTCTCCAGGCTCAAGCGTACCGCTTTGCTGCTTCCCGATCTCATCCGGGTCGGTGAACTGTTCGAGAAGATGCTGCAGCAGCAGGAACAGATGGCAGTTCTCATCAACGAGTACGGCGGTTTTAGTGGCGTCGTAACGGTGGAAGACGTTGTCGAGACGATCATCGGGATGGACATCGTTGATGAAGACGACACCGTGGCGAACCGCAGAAGCCTGGCCCGCAGACGCTGGAAAGAGAGAGCTGCCCGCCTCGGCATCTACCAGCCGGAAAAAAAGTAGGCTTGATCCATTGCCTGTAGGATGAAGCTACACAGACCTATTTTTCCCAGTTTTGGATGTGTTCCAGATACCTAATCTTTACTGTTTTGGGATCCAAGGATTTCCTGAAGTTCTCCGTAATGGGGTCCTTCATCATTTTTTTCGACGCCTCTTTCGCTTGCTCAGCAGAGTCCCAATGCTGTAGTATAATCCACTGGGATGATTCATCTCCTCTGACCAGTTCCGAATCGATGAACCCTGCCTGTCGGGAATGGAAATCTTCTTCGAGTGTTTCAACGATGCCGATGAAATTCTCATCAGAAATGCCAGCAAGAGCTTGAAATTCTGCAATTTCGGTACACATACTCCTGTTCATAGATAGTGCCTCCTAAAATATTCATTTGTACTCCATCACCATATCTATGACAGGCGCTGCTGAATAGTAAAAATTCGACACTTAGAAAGGGGGTATTATCTGTTTGACAGAGCCGGGTTGATTCATGATTTCTGTGGGAGTAGTCCCGGTAAAAGTCTTGAAATCTTTTATTGTTTTAACTGCTTTTTTCATTGTTCGCTCCTGTATGTTTTATTGTTGTGGGCCCGCACTAGATTGCCGGCGGTTTGCACGAGCAGCTGCTCCAAGTCGATGTTTGCGGCCCAGGATGGTATCTGCTTGTTAGCTGTCATCTGAATTAACCCCAATTGAAAGGCGCGCATCTGCAGCAGAAGACGCTGGCGTTCGGCCCGGCTCCAGTCGGACAGTGCAGGGTCTTCCGCCATCATCTCTACCAGCGTGTGATCCTGCTGCTCATTAGCTGCAATCCAGGGGTTAGGTGTTAACATCAAATCTCGTACCAACACCGGGTACGTGCGGGCAAAGATCAGACTGGCACGGCCGATATTCTCGAACACACTGTTGCCCTGCTGCTCGGCTAAAAGCGAGCGCGATATAGCCAACACGTGTTCCACAACCGCCCGCACGAGCTCATCTATGGTTTCGAAGTTGTTATAGATAGGGGCTACCGAGCTGCCCAGCTTATCCGCTACCCGGCGCGCCTTCACTGCCTCCAGCCCCTCTTCACGGGCAATCTCAAAGGCTGCCTCGATTATATCCGACCGCTCAAACCTGGTTTTCGGTGGCATACACCCTCCATTGGTTTAATATAACAAATGTTATCTAACATTTGTTATATTACAATGTGTGCCACTTATTGTCAAGTGTATGATCTTAGCAAAAAGGTCGCTTAAATCTATTGGCTTGGGAAGGTAATACTGAATCTTTTACCGTTGTATGCTTTGATCTGAAAAGTTCCTGAGATTTGGTCTGTTAAAACTCGTATAAGATTCAAGCCAAGAGAACTACTATTGTCCAGAGAGAAATCGATTGGTAGGCCGACACCATTATCATACACTGAAAGATCGATCATGCGCTCATCTGCTTTCCGCAAAGCTATCTCAATTTCCCCCGAGTCTCTTCCATCGAACGCGTGTTTTATGGCGTTAGTGACCAACTCGTTGATGATTATTCCACAGGGAACTGCTTTTGTTATATCGAGATCAATTTGTTCTACATTAAGAGTGAAAGTAATACTCTTTTGAAAATTCATAGAAC
>JAASTM010000524.1 GCA_021767325.1 Spirochaetales bacterium | reverse complement strand
GGTGCTGGCCTTCGTAATGCATCGGGCAATTCGGCTGGGGACAGAATGGGGGTACAAATTGGTAGCTCAGGAGCACGGGAATACCTCCTTTGAAATTGGTTCATACTGAGTAAGAGGAGGCAATTCTTTGTCCTGCTTCAAGAAATCGAGAATTTTCGCAAATTTCTTATAAAAAATGCGCTAAGCTTCGGGACAGTCTATCGAGATTAAAGGTTGTGTTGTGACAGATGCTCGGATAGTTCAACGATGGTATTTACAGGCAGCTCCTCGCCGCGCTGACCCGCATCTATCTCGTTGGCCTCTAGTGCATCATAGAGCAGCGATTTACCGTAGCGGGTTGCGAGCACACTACGCCCGAGGGTATTTCTTATAGTCTTACGTCGGGCACTGAACAGTGCTTTGGTAATGGTGCTGACCAGCGGTAAAAGCTCGAAACGGTATTTTCCATGCGGCTGCATGAGCACCACGGACGAATCGACGTGGGGCTGCGGGTAAAATGCACCGGGAGAAATAACACCGGCATCTTTGACGCTGCAGGCGAACTGGCAGATAACTGAGAAAGCCGAATAATCCCGGGTGCCTGGCATGGCATTCATCCGGGCAGCAACCTCTTTTTGAACGGTAAAAACCATGCGTTCAGAAACGCAGCCGGCCTCGATTAAATCGCCTATTATCATCGAGGCGGTATTGTAGGGCAGATTCCCCATAATTCGATCCGGCAGGCCTTCGGCAGCATAGACTGCCTCCCAGGTTTTTACTACATCTCCAGCAACGATTCTCACTTCCGCCCGCTGTGCGTAGAGCGAGTTCAGGAACTCGATAAACCTGCGATCGATCTCGAACAGTACGATCCGGGCTGCTTTGTCTATCAGCATGTGGGTCATGGCCCCTAAACCCGGCCCGATTTCCCACACCACACCATCCCGGGGAAGCTCAAGCAGCCCGAGAATCTTCTCGCGAACCGGCTGAGAAATGAGGAAGTTCTGCCCAAAGCGGCGGGTTGGCGCCATCCCATTCTGCCGCAGAAACTGAGCGATCGATTTTGGAGAGTTGTAATTTAATTCGCCGTCCATACCGCCCAGCATACTGACTGAGTGAGAAGAGGGTCAATACGCATATCGAGGCGATTGCAACCAGCGGCCACTTCTCTTCGGGGATATGCAGAGCTCGAAATCCGCTCCACCAGCGGACGGTGGCAGTTGTCAGGACCGCAGCCTCCTCGAGAATGGCTCTGAACAGCCGGTCACCCATCACCAGAACCGGGGCTGTGATTAGGGGCGTCGACAGATTCAAAAGAGCTGTCCAGGCCAGGTAGGCCAGACCGCTCCACATCCAGATGGTTACGAGGGGAGTCAGCAGCAGCGGCGAGATAAACCCGACCGGGTACAGCACTCCAAAGCTTTTCACCACCAGAGCGGCCGTGCAGCATTGGGCGGCGATCGTGGCCGCCAGCCCTTCCCGCAGGAAGCGAGGCATTACTGCCGGAAGGCTGCGGCTGATTGCAGAAGTCCAACCACAGATTCCCATCAGTGCTGTATAGGATAGTTGAAAACCGAGATCTCCGAAATTCTGCGGAAACAGCAGAACGTGCAGCAGAAATGTTACCGCTACCAGGTAATGGGCAGTAATTTTAATCCCCAGAAACAGAGCCGCCGACACTCCCACTCCGTACATCAGCACCGCCCTCAGCATGGACGGACGGGCCCCGACCAGAAATAGATATGCGAGTATAGTAAAAAATGAGAGCAACAGGGCAGTACGCCGGCCGGCCAAGGGGGTAAGAACAACCAGGATGCCGAGAGATAAAACCCCGAGATGCATTCCCGAGAGGGCCAGCAGATGTGCACATCCGGCGCGCCGGAATAGGGCTGCTAAACCTCCTGAACCGTCCTGGCGATAGCCCAGCAGAAGAGCCTGCAGCAATGGAGGCGCGCTGCGCCCGACACTCTGCAGTCGTTTTCGCAGCCCCTGCATCAAGTGCGCTCGAGGCTTGTATACACCGCGGGAATAACCGTCCGTTCGCGGCGGACCCTGCGATTTCATTAAATAGGGAGCTCCGTCAGCTGAGTCACTGGGAGAACCAAGCTGTATGAGTTTCGCCGGAATTCGTAGTCGGCTGCCCATAAACAGGGTAAAAGGTCGGGAGAACAAGACTGTTGCCGTGCCGGAGGCCTGTGCGGATGTGCCGAAACGATCCTGTACGCCAGTCAGCTGCAGACGGGCACGTACCCCACCCCTTCCATCCGGACTCCCGTCCGCAACCAGAGTTCCGCTCACAAGCTCAACATCCCCGGCCGGCAGACCCCAGAACTGCCGCCCGGCCTCCAGTCTGTACAGGACACAGACCGCCGCCAGCAGGATGCACCCGGTACACAGCAGAACCCGTCCGGCAGCCTGAGTCCCGGCGTACCGGCAATGCAGAACAGGTATCGCCGCCGCCGATGCCGCCAGCGCACCGCCTGCACAACAGTACCTGATGAGTCTGCAGGCCTGGGTGCTCGAAGCGCCGGATCTCTGCGAGACCTGCCACACCACCAGCGCGGTCAAGAGCGGCAGGATGGTCAGCTCCAAGAGATGCTCGTAATGTCTGCAGAAAAACGAAAACTTATCTTTACTGCTTGAACTCACTCAATACCTCCCGAGCAGCCTGTTTGACTGAACGGGGGTAATCGAGATACATGGTATACAGTAAGTGATCGAAGGCAACATCGTCACCCAACTTGCCCAGATTGTTGATCACAGCCAGTGCCACCTGCTCGTCAACCCGCTGCCCGTTTTCTTTATAAGTGTTTAACACTTCTAGATACAG
>JAASTM010000523.1 GCA_021767325.1 Spirochaetales bacterium | reverse complement strand
GAGCTTTTGGTTATGAACGGAGTGAAGGACAAGATCCATGACCGCCGCCACTATCCCGAGCTGGCTGCCCTGGCACCGCAGGGTCGCTTCTTTTACCTCCCGGTAGACGAGGCTCTGCGGGAACGCTTACTTGGAATCGTGGCCGTGATGCTTGCCACTCAGGGCTACGGAGACAATAGTTCCGGGCTGCCCGAAGTCCTGCTTCAGTTTGAACGGGATTTGAGCAAACGATAAGATCGCTTGGGGCTGCTTCAGGCCGGAAGCATCTCTGTAGTATCAAAAAAAATGTGCGCCCCCACCCCAACCGGGCGAAGGCGCACATACACCAATATTTACCGATCACAACTCCGGCCCGCGGAACACTTCGCGGGGGCGGGGCTGGTTAATCCAGTCCCAGGAGAGGACGAAGTTGTTCGACTCCACTGCGAAAGCTGTGCAGTACAGGCACCGCTTTGTCTTTGCATTTGTCTACCAGGCTGAACATACTGCCCTGCGCTAAGCAGACCACATCGTTCTCGGCAACCGCTTTGTCGATGGTGTCCATCAGAATACGGTCGTGCTTCGGCTTGTCGCCCTCGATTAACAGGGCATCATAGGCGCCTTCCGCGAAACATCGATTCACAACCGTATCTTCGCCCATCTCTTTGGCCATGGTTTCGACCAGCCGGGCCGAGGGGCCGAGGGTACTGTGGGCAGTGGCAACCATGCCGACCTGCTTGCCCATTTTCACAGCTTCTCTGGCCATGGGAGCATCCACCTTCACATACGGAATGGAAATGAGTTTCTGCGCGACTTCTGAGGCTTCACCAACAGAAGAGCACTGGTTCAGGATGATATCACAGCCCAGCTTCTCGAGTTCCTGGGCATAATTGCAAATGCGGCGGATCACTGCCGGTGTAGGCTCGCCGTTGGCCAGCACCTCCTTCAGCAAACTGTCGTCGATGATGTTCACCATCTCTACTTCCGGGATGATTTCGGCAAACAGGGACTTCAAATCCTCCACCGAATAGAGAAACGTATGGATTACTCCAACTTTCTTTTTAGCAGCCATAATATACTCCTTCTCTTTTTTATTCCCAATATTTTTGCATACGGTCGCGCAGCTGCGCGGCATATGCGTCCCAATCGGTGATGGGCTGACGGGCGACGCCTTCCTCACAGGCAGCCTTCGCAACCGCCACTGATTCATACTCTATAACTCGGGGGTCAAAGGGTTTCGGTACGATATAGTTGGGACCGAAGGTAAACTCGGTTCCACCGTAGGCCTTTTTCACCACCTCCGGTACCGGCTGTTTGGCCAGTTCGGCCAGGGCGCGGGATGCGGCCATCTTCATGCCTTCGGTAATCGAGGTTGCCCGTACATCCAGAGCTCCCCGGAAAATAAAGGGAAAGCCCAGCACGTTGTTGATCTGGTTCGGATAGTCGCTGCGTCCGGTGGCCATGATCAGATCTTTGCGGGTGGCAATGGCGGTCGGGTAGTCGATTTCAGGGTTCGGATTGCTCATGGCAAACACAATCGGCTTGTCGTTCATGCTGTTGAGCATCTCCGGGGTCACACAGTCGGCTATCGACAGACCGATGAACACATCGGCGCCCTGCATGGCCTCTTCCAGGCTGCGGGCATCGGTGTCGGCGGCGAACTCCTCTTTTTCCGGAGTCATGCCTTTCTGGCGGCCCTTGTAGATAACCCCCTTGGAGTCGCACATGATGATGTTCTCTTTCTTCCCGCCGGCGGCGATAAACATCCGGGCGCAGCTGATACCGGCCGAGCCGGCCCCGTTAAAGACCACTTTCATCTCGCTCATCTTACGGCCGGTTATCTCGGCGGCGTTCAGCAGACCGGCAGTCGAGATAATGGCGGTACCGTGCTGGTCGTCATGGAAAATCGGGATGTTGGTTTCAGCTTTGAGGCGGTTTTCGATTTCGAAGCACTCCGGTGCTTTGATATCCTCGAGATTCACACCTCCGAAGGTGGGCTCCATCAGCTTGACCGTTTCGATTATTTTTTCTGGATCTTTGGTGTCGAGCTCGATATCGAATACATCCACATCGGCGAAGCGTTTGAACAGGACCCCCTTGCCCTCCATCACCGGCTTGCTGGCCAGGGCCCCGCGGTCTCCGAGACCGAGGATGGCAGTACCGTTGCTGACGACCGCCACCAGGTTGGCCCGGTTGGTGTACTCATAGGCGGTATTGGGCTCTTCATCTATCTCGAGCACCGGTTTGGCTACCCCGGGAGTGTACGCCAAGGAGAGCTGGTCGGCGGTCTGACACGGTTTAGTCGGAACCACCTCCAGTTTCCCGGGCTTTCCATCCATTTTGTGATACGCTAATGCTTTTTCTCTCAGTTCATCCATTCTTTTGTCCTTACTCATATTATTTTGCGGGCCGGGGTACAGTCACACTTCCATCCAGAAGAAACAGTACCTGCGCCGCAGCCCCTTGTGCCTCCAAGGCCTGATCGATAGCCGTTTGCAGATCGTGTTCCGGCACTATGAACAGCGAAGTCAGTAGGTCGTCGGGCAGTTCGGTGACTGCGTGCACCTCGGCCCACTGGAAAATCTCGGCCATTTTGCCGGCCTTGTGATATCCGAGCTTGTAGCCCTTTTTGATCTCCTCCAGCACGCCCTCGGGGGTATCCGCGGAAGAGAGCAGTTTCACAAAGGCCTCCTCCCCGATTCCGTCGCGGCAGCTGGCCACCAGGATCATGATTCCGCCGTTGGCCAGGGCCAGCTTGGCATTGTCGATGGCTTTCTGCGCCTGATACAGATCGATATCCATAGGATATTTGGCAACAGTAACCACTACATCCGCTTTCT
>JAASTM010000522.1 GCA_021767325.1 Spirochaetales bacterium | reverse complement strand
GAGGGAGCTCGTTGTTTTCCCACATATGGTAGTTCCCTTTTTCGCCGGCACCCCGGAATCGGTAAAGGCGATCGAGGAGAGCATGAACAACGACCGGCAGGTGTTTCTGGTGTGCCAGAAGGGCGAAGCAGAAAACCCGGGCCGGGACGATCTGTATCAGGCCGGTACCATCAGCAAGGTCTTGCAGATGCTCAAACTGCCCGACGGTACTACCCGGGTGCTGGCAGAGGGGCGTCAGCGGGGCATAATGAAGAAATATGACGACCGCGACGGGTACCGCAAAGCCTCGGTGGTTCCTTATGAGGAGAGCCGCGAGCTGAGCGAGGAGCTCAAGCCGCTGCTGTCCACTCTAAAGAACTCGTTCGAGAACTATGCAAAACTACAGAAAAAGGTTCCCAAGGACACCCTCGAAACCATACAGAACACCGAGTATCCGGATAAACTGGCCGACCTCATCTGTGCCAATACGAACCTGAAACCGGAGAAAAAGGTCGAGATTCTCGAAATTAGCGACACCCGTCAGAGGCTCGAAACCCTGGCTGTCCATCTCGAGGCCGAAAACGAAGTGATTTCTCTTCAGAATAAGATCAACGGCCAAGTAAAGAAAAGGATGGAGCAGAATCAGAAGGAGTACTACCTCAACGAACAGATCCGCCAGATAAACAAGGAGCTCGGCCGGGACGAAGAAGACACCAGCGGTGCCAAAGAGCTGATTGAAAAGATTCAAGCCAAAAACCCGCCGCAGGAGGTTCTCGATAAAGCCGAGAAGGAATCCAAGCGGCTTTCCAGGCTGCAGCCGATGTCTCCCGAATCGGGAGTGCTGCGCACCTATCTGGAGTGGCTGGCCGACCTGCCCTGGAGCAATAAGAGCGAAGACAACCGGGATATCAACCGGGCCGAAGAGATTCTGAATGAAGACCACTACGACATGGCCAAACCGAAAGAGCGGGTGCTGGATTTTCTGGCAGTCCGTCAGCTGCAGGAAAAAGCCAAAGGACCGATTCTCTGTTTCGTCGGACCCCCGGGTACCGGAAAGACCAGCCTGGGCCGTTCGGTGGCCAGGGCGATCAACCGCGAGTTCATCCGGGTATCCCTGGGTGGGGTCCGCGACGAGGCGGAAATCCGCGGGCACCGCAAGACCTATGTCGGCGCCCTGCCGGGCAAGATCATCCAGTCGCTGCGCAAGGCCGGCACCATCAACCCGGTCTTCCTGCTGGACGAAATCGACAAACTCAGCAACGACTTCCGCGGCGACCCCGCCTCGGCTCTGCTGGAGGTACTCGACCCTGAGCAGAACTCCACCTTTATGGACCACTACCTGGAGGTCTCCTACGATCTTTCACACATCATGTTTATCACCACTGCAAACTCGGTGCACTCGGTGCCTCCGGCCCTGCGCGACCGGATGGAGATTATCGAGATTCCCGGCTACACCGACCTGGAAAAAGAGCAGATTGCCCGGCAGTTTATAATTCCGAAGCAGCTGCGGGAGAACGGTCTGGCCTGGGCGGATGTAAGGTTTCAGCAGCCGGCCATTTTGTCGGTTATCAGAACCTATACAATGGAGTCGGGGGTACGTAATCTCGAACGGCAAATCGCCGCGATTATCCGAAAAATTGCCCGGGAAGCGGTCAAAGAGGGGCGGATGCCCACTGAAGAGAACCCCGAGCCGGAGTTCAAGGTGGTAGTTGCCGAAAAGAGCCTCAAGAAATACCTCGGTCCGGCCCCATTCGAAGAGGACCTGGTGTACAAGTCGCCCTCGCCGGGCATGGCGCACGGGCTGGCCTGGACAGAGATGGGCGGTAAAATGCTGCCGGTGGAGGTATCCCTGCTGCCGGGAGAGGGAAAACTCATTTTGACCGGAAGTCTAGGCGACGTGATGAAGGAGAGCGCTCAAATCGCTCTGAGCTTCGTCCGCGCGCATACCAAAGACTTCAACCTGGATGAGGATTTTCAGAAGAACACGGACATTCATATCCATGTTCCCCAGGGGGCAATTCCGAAGGATGGCCCTTCGGCCGGAATAACCCTGGCTGCGGCTATGGTATCGGCACTGACCAACCGTTCGGTGCGTCGCTGTACCGCTATGACCGGCGAGATCACCCTTACCGGCCGCGTGCTGGCTATTGGCGGGGTGAAGGAGAAGGTGCTGGCCGCTTACCGCAACAAGCTTGACACGGTACTTATGCCGGAAGAGAACCGCAAGGATACCGAGGAGCTGCCAAAAGAGGTAAAATCTCAAATCGAGTTCCACTTTGCCTCCACGGTCAAAGAGGCTTTGGAGTTTTTGTTTCCATAAAGCCCGATCATGCAAAAATCGCTTGATTTGGCATACCACTGCCGCTATAATTGAAGTGAGATTGGAACAGAAGGAGGACCCATTGAAACAACGGGTAATATTACTGACACTGCTAATTTCTATTCTGCTAGCTGGTTTCGCATTTGCCGAACGATCCAATTATTACGTGAAATCTGTTCCCATCGCCAAGGTATATCTGCACGATCTTGGGTATAGAATTGTATATCAGAAAGCTGACCTGAACTTTGCCGTGTTCTATGTTCCGGAAGCATGGTTCGATATGCCTGAAAACCGGAATAATGCACCCAAGGCCGAGTTGATAACGGCACGCAACCGGGCTTACCCTTACTTTTCCATTTTTTGGGAGAACGGGGAGTTCAGCCACATTCGGCTTTATCTGCAGCGGGATCTCAACCACATTACTTACGGCGATCTGGATAACCCCGAAAATTTCAACGACGAATTTAATGTCGAAACACTTGCACTAGAGTTCTAAAGTCGAGGTTACATCGAATATCAGTCT
>JAASTM010000521.1 GCA_021767325.1 Spirochaetales bacterium | reverse complement strand
GTAGGCATAAATCATGCCGTTCGATGATTCCACCATAACCAGGTTTCCGTATCCCCGGTAGGGGGCCACCCATACCACCTTGCCGGAGCTCACTGAAACCACTTCATCACCCCGGCTGCCGCTTATCTGCGTGCCTCTGAGTTTACCGTTCAACCTGCTGCGGCTTCCGGCATGCGGCCAGAGTACATCCTTGCCCTGGACTACCTCGGTATAACTACGGGAGTCTTTCTCCAGCGTTTCCTCAGCGTTTTCATCACCGTCCCGGTCGGTTCGGCTGTCACTCTCCTGCTCGTCGGCAGCCACTAAAACTGCGGATCCGGGCAGTTCCAGCGCCTGCCCGACTTTAATGATAGCATCCTTCTCGATTCCGTTTACTTCGCACAACTCTTCTACCGAAATCTCATTTCGTCGAGCTATCCCGTAAAGGGTATCCCCTTTCTGTACAATATAGGTGTTGGGGACGGTAATGCGGGTGCCGGCCTTCAGAGCACGCGGATTCACGATGCCGTTGGCCCGAATGAGCGCCTGCACGGACACATTGAACTCGCGGCCGATGCTGTACAGCGTGTCGCCTTTTTCAACCACTACTACCTTGTTTTCAGCTCCGATTGAAACGAGTCCGAAAAATATTCCTATTAGCCAGATACACAGAAGTCGTTTTCCCATCTCGGTCTAATCTTCGGATAAAGAGTCCATAAACTCAATAGCTCAGAAGAAATATTGCCATAAGAAGTAGCCTGCGTTACAGTACTATTAGATATACTGAGAATAGAGGAATAAAATGCAAATTAAAAACGGATTATACGGACTGCTTCTGCTGGGAGTCTTGATGAGCCTGCCGGCCGAAGGTATCGCCGAGGAACAGGGCGGCATCATCAGCCATCAGATGCAGTTGAATGAAATGCTGCCGCTCGAAAAGGTGGTACTCTTTTCGAGTGGAGTCGGCTATTTTGAACACCGCGGATACGTAGAGGGGAATACCTCGCTGGAGGTAGCCTTTGCTACCGAGGAGATGGCCGATATTCTCAAAAGTATTGTTCTCCAGGATTACGACGGAGGCAAAATAGATGCGGTACAGTACCAGCCGCCGGAACCGCTCCAACGGCAGTTGAAGGAGTTCTCTTTCGATCTGCAGAGGAACACCTCTCTGTACGAGCTGCTCGGACAGGCCCGGGGAGAACAGTTGGAAGTACAGTTCGGTGATTCACAACCCCTCACCGGCCGTATTCTGGGGGTGGAAACTCAGCCGGGCAGCGACTCTGCTCCGCCGGAAAAGCAGATTACCCTCTACAGCGACGGCAGTATGGTGAAAGTGTCGTTGAGCGATATCGGCAGTCTGCGGTTTTCAGACCCTGCCCTGCAAAAGGAGCTGCAGGAAATCCTGACGGTACTGGCCGGAGCCCGCCGGACGGAACAACGCAGCCTTACGCTCAACTTTTCCGGCGAAGGCCGCCGCGAGGTAATGGTAGGCTATATCCGTCAAATGCCGGTGTGGAAGACCACTTACCGCCTGGTACAGCGGGCAAATGAGGAGCCTCTCCTGCAGGGCTGGGCTATTGCCGAAAACAGCACCGATTTCAACTGGAATTCTGTTCAGCTGAAGCTGGTGGCCGGCCGTCCGATCTCCTTTAGAATGGATATCTATTCACCGCTCTATGTAACACGCCCCGAGCTCCTGCCGCCCGTGCATACCAGCGCTCTGCCGCCGCTGTACGAGGAGGGGTACTCCGAAAAGCTCGCATTCAAAGAAGAGCCGCAGTCACCGGCTGCCCGGAGAAAAGCTGCTCCTGAAGAGCTGGGGGTAATGGACTACCGTATGGAAAGCAGCGCCGCCGAACCGGGCCGTACAGCCGCCGATGAGAGTTACTCCGCAGGGGTATCCGCAGCGGCGGGAGCCGGCGAACAGGGAGCCTTTTTTGCCTACACCATCGATACACCGGTAGACCTTCCGAAACGCTCCAGCGCCCTGGTACCAATAGTGCAGCAGCCGGTAGAAGCCGAAGCACTCTCGGTGTACGGTGCCACAGGCACTGCCTCCACGCTTGCCGGCGGCTCCCGTGGTTCCCGCCGTCCCCTCAAGAGCCTGCATCTGGCCAACAACACCGGTCTCCACCTCATGGGCGGACCAGTGACCCTGTTCGAAGAGGGCATGTATGCCGGCGACGCTCGCTTCGATGATATCGTACCCGGAGGAGAGCGCCTGATAAGTTATGCCGAGGATCTCGAAACTCAGGTGGTGGAAGAGCAGAAACCCCTGCCGGAACGGATAGTGAACCTCAGCATTCAGAACGGTGTATTCCAATATGTACGCAAGCAGAGAAGAACTACCGTTTATCAGCTTATCAATCGCGGAGACAAAGCGGCCACGCTTATGATCCAGCATCCGAAAAGAAGCGGCTGGGAGCTCGTTCAACCCGAACAGGCAGAGGAGCAAACCAGTGCTCACTACCGCTTTGTGCGGGATTTAGCCCCCGAGTCTGCCGGCCGGCAGCTCGAAGTGGTCGAAGAGCTGCCGCAACAGCGCACTACCCGACTCAGTAATCTCGACAGCGGACAGATCAGCTTCTATCTGGAAAACGTTGATATGTCCGCAGAATTGCGCAGAGCCCTTACCCGCATTCGTTCGATGCAGCAGGAGCTTGACCGCCTGCAGCGCAGTAAAAACGAGACTCAGGCGGAGATAGATTCCATCTACCGTAGTCAGGAGCGTATCAGCAGAAATATGGAGCAGCTCGAACGGGATTCCCGGCTCTACCGTCAGTACGTCGCCGCACTTTCGCAACAGGAGGATGAGTTGTCCGGTCTGCAAAGCCGGATTACAGAACT
>JAASTM010000520.1 GCA_021767325.1 Spirochaetales bacterium | reverse complement strand
TTCGTGGCCTCGTCAATAGTTGAGGCAACCAGAGCGGACGGGGGCACGGTCCTGCTGATAAACCCCGAGACTAATCAGCTGGAAGTAAAGAGCTTGAAGGGGTATTATCCTCCGCCGTATGAGGTTCCGGATATCACCAAACAGAAAGTGGGAAAAATCCAGGTCTATTTTGAATCGACGCCCATACCGATGGGTCAGACTATTCTCGGTGAGGTAGCTGAGAGTCGTGAGCAGGTGTATATTCAGAATGCAGCCGGCCATCCACGCCTCGCTGAGCAGAATAGTGATAAATACAGTTATGCCAGCTCTCTGATTGTATTGCCGCTGGTAGCATCGGGTCGTATATTCGGCGTTCTCAGTGTTGCCAAGCGGACGCCCGGACAGATGTTTACCCAGCAGGATTATGAGCGCTGTGTGGTGTTTGCCGACTACACTGCCTTGACGATAGAGGCGCTCTACAATTATACGGAAATTATTGAGAAGCAGGAAATAGAACGTGAGGTGAGTATTGCCGCCGATATCCAGAAGTGGCTGGTGCCGGAAGATCTGCCGCAGATACCCGGAATCGATGTGGCGGCTGTTTCTTACCCCGCGAGGGGTGTCAGCGGAGATTACTACGATGTAATTCCTCTACGTAAAAAAGGAAAAGCGGTAGTGCTGATTTGCGATGTAGCCGGCAAAGGGGTACCCGCCAGTCTGGTCATGGTAATGATCCGGACTATCGTGCATCTGATTGCAGGGGCCGGCCGGGATGTGGCCAAGGTAGTCAGTCTGATAAACCGGGGGGTGGCCGGAAATGTGAGTATCGAACGGTTTGCCACGCTTTCATATCTGACAGTTGACCTGAAAACTGGCCAGGTGGAGTACTGCAACGCCGGACACCACCCGCTGATGGTGTACCGGGCCGCGGAAGGGGCCTTCGAAACCTTCGACACCGACGGTCTGCCGATCGGTTTGGAAAAGAGCAGTGAATACGAGCACACACATCTCCAACTCCAAAAAGATGATGTGGTGATGCTGTACACGGATGGTGTGACCGAAGCGATGAACTATCAGGATGAGCAGTTCGGAGAGGACAGAGTTAAGGATATAGTCGCGAATGTGTCTGTAAACGGCACCTCCGCCGCACAGATTATGCAGGCGATTTTTACTGGAATCGACAAGTTTGTGGGCGGGGCGCCTCAGCACGATGATGAGACGCTCATTATCCTGAAGAAAAAGTAGAAAAAATGCCGGCCGGCTGCCTGCTGGCCGCAGCTGTGCTATAGCACACCAATTTGTGACAGGCGGGCATTCTCTTTGATATCGATGCCTTCCGGACCGACTGAGACGACTGTCTGAACCGGTGAACGGGTCTCTTCGAGCACCGTAAATGGGTGTTGAATCCCGTTTCTTCCGGCTTTGTCCCAGATTTGAAGATATACGCGGCTGCCGGTGGGCAACTCTATAGATTCATTGAACTCAATCAGATAACTGCCCGGCGGCAGGTGCCACCAGCCGTATTTATCATCCTCCTGCTTTTTCTGCGGTTCGAGCCAGTCAACCTGTGCCTGCGAGTATTCGCTGCCCCCGAAATCGAGACTGCCGCGACCGGCCAGAACTCCTATCCGGTTGACCGTGAGAAAGGCAATTGGAACTTCTTCGGAAAACTGCTTTCCTTCGTGAATGTAATCTTTCAGCATTGATAAAAGTACATTTTTTGATGCAGACATATGAATCCTCCTTGATGGATTATTCAGTACGGGCCAGCTCCCGATCTATCAGCGCCTCCAGGATCTGCGCAGCCTCAACAATTACCGGGTGGCAATCGTCCTGCGGCGATCGGTAATGCTCCTTCAGGTAGCTGCAATCGAGCGAGCCCATTTTTCGCTTGAAGGAATCGAAGAGCTCGGCGTCGAGTTCTTTGATGTAGTCACTCTCATGACCGCGGTCTTTTACGAATATAGCGCTCAAGGCCATCACTCCCCCGGTCAATACACCGCAGGTAGAGTTGATTCCCATTCCTCCGCCGAATCCGGCGGCCAATTTGAGTGCTGAATGGGGGAGCTGCAAGTCGTAGGCCTGGTTGGCTGCATACAGCACCGTCTCGGCACAGTTGAGATCTTTAGCTTCTGAGAGCCCGTTTTCTATGATGCTTGTCATTGATTCTCTCTTCTTCATACTGATATTTTAGCGTATAAGCAGCGGTATTAAAAGTGTGGTGCATTTACTATAATTAGTCTTTAGGGGGAAAATATGCAGAACATACAGAACTGGCCCGAAAATCTCAAACATGGGCGTTGGATACTCAAATCGAATTGGATCGAACTGAACTCCTTCGAAACCGACCGCAAGAAGAATGCTCCGCGGCCGCCGATGCAGAAAGCCTCTCAGTCCGATTCTTTAATAGAATTGCCTGATATAGACTCCGTCCGCCGGAGTGTCGGCAGTGAGAGCACATTAAACGAGGTTGTATCTAGTCGGAAGAGCCGGCGCAAGTTCAGTGACGAGTCGTTGAGCCTGGCGGAACTGACCTATCTGTTATGGGCTACCCAGGGCGTACGGAAAAAGACGGACAAAATGACTCTGAGAACCGTTCCTTCCGGAGGTGCGCGGCATCCCTTGGAAACATACATTTTCGTGCAGCGGGTCGAAGGGCTGGAGCCCGGCCTGTACCACTATCTGCCGCTGGATCACAAACTGGAACTGCTTAAACCGGCCGCGGCTTATGCGGACGAGGCTGAAAAGATTTTGGATGAGGCTCTGCTCGATCACAATTTCGGTGCAGCGGCTACCTTTATCTGGACAGCTTTTCCCTATCGCTCCGAGCGGGCCTATGCCTTCGAGGC
>JAASTM010000519.1 GCA_021767325.1 Spirochaetales bacterium | reverse complement strand
ATCGGGCGGCGCTTGGCAATCGAGACGCTGCCCACTACAATTGTAGTAGGCCCGGAGGGAGTGCGGGCCCGGCGCAGCGGGATAGTGGACCGCGGCTGGCTGGGCGCACAAATACCAGAATAGCGGGCAGGGGGAAGATATGGGCGAAGCGGTTACAGTACAGATGAACACAGATCCGCAGGTAGTGGACATGGCCCTGGGCCATCCTAGCCCGGCGCTGCTGCCGCTGGATGCGATGCGGAGGGCGGCGGAGCACCGTTTCGGGCAGGCCGATCCGCTGATTCTGCAGTACGGCTTCGAGCAGGGAGATGCCGGATTCAGAGCCGAACTGGCTGCCCTGCTGGAGGCGCGCAGCGGGGCAGCGGTGCAGGCGGATTCGCTGATGGTAACCAGCGGCATATCGCAGTCTCTGGCGCTGCTGTGCAGTCTGTATACCCGCCCGGGCGACGAGATCCTGGTCGAAGATCCGACCTACTTTTTGGCGCTGCGCATTTTCGAGGATTTCGGCCTGAAGGTGAGCGCCCTGCCCGGAGACGGGGAGGGGCTGGATCCGGATGCCCTCGAGAAATACCTGCACAGCAAGGCCGACAGCGGGCGGAGCAGGGGCCGGGACGGCGGTCAGAGCCGAATGCCGCGCTTTTTGTATACGATTCCCGTGTTTCAGAACCCCACCGGCCGGACGGTTTCTCAGGAGCGCCGGGGGCGGCTGATCGAGATTGCAGAGAAGTATGGTCTGCTGGTTGTGGCCGACGAGGCCTACCAGCTGCTGAGCTACGGGGCTGCTCCCCCGGTTCCCTTCGCCTCGCTGGCCGCCGGCGGTTCTCCGCAGGTGATTTCGCTGGGTTCCTTCTCCAAGATTCTCGGGCCGGGCCTGCGGCTCGGCTGGCTGCAGACCGATGAAGCGAGCCTGAAGAAGATCACCGGCTGCGGCATGCTGGACAGCGGCGGCGGGCTGAACCCCTTCACCTCCACAGTTGTGCGCAGCATGTTTCAGTCCGGCGACATGGCGCGGCACCTCGATCACCTGATTGGTGAGTACCGGCGGCGGATGGATGCGGTCGTAGAGAGTATCGGGGCGGAGCTCGGAGGGCAGGCTGAGGTCGAGCATCCCGGCGGCGGCTATTTTGTCTGGGTCAAACTGCCGGAGGAGGCCGACGGCCGCGAGCTGAAGAAACTGGCCCGCCGGCACAAGGTGAACTTCATTCCCGGCAGCAATGCATCGCCCAGCGGGTCCTTTCGAAATTACCTGCGCCTGAGTATCTCCTACAACGATGCGGAGCGGCTGCGAAGCGGGGTGAAGCGGCTGGCAGAGGTGATACGCGGGGCCGGGGTGTGAGAATAAAACACACCCTGTTTCCCTTGCGTTCGCGACGTTCAGTATCTATCCTTTCAGGTAAGGAGGCACACTGTGCGAAAAATTGTTCTGTGTATAGGTTTATTAATCGGATTGACTTCGTTCATTTGGGCCGGTGGTGCGCAGGAGGTCACTCCGCAGGAGTCCGGCGACGGGTATAAGTACATAACCACCGAAGACCTGGAGTTCCGCTGGATGCTCGAGGGCGAGAATCTGAAAGTAGAAGTGACTGCTCCCACAACCGGTTGGGTATCCGTGGGATTCGATGCCACCCGGGCAATGAAGGACGGTGATTTCATATTTGGCTTTGTGGAAAACGGCAGCCTGACGATCAGCGATCAGTTCGGAACCGGAGCATTCACGCATAAAGCGGATGTGAATATCGGCGGGACCAAAGACATCATTTCAGCCTCCGGTAGTGAATCGGACGGAAGTACCACACTGGAATTTGTAATACCGCTTGACTCCGGGGATGAATACGATGCCGACCTCAATCCGGATACACAGCATGTGGTACTGTTTGCCTACGGGCCGGATGGGGCCGACGACTTCACCACGAAGCACTCTTTCCGGACCAAAGTAAGCCTGCAGTTCTGATGAAGCCGACTATACCCGGTGGCGCTCATTATGCGGGCGCCGCCGTTGCCGGCACTCATGCGAGGCTTTTTTTCTGTATCGTGCTTCTGCTGATAGTGTTTCTGGGCGGAGCCGCTTCAGTGGCCGCTAAGGGGAACGGGCAGGAGGAGCAGCTCAGCCTCACGGAATGGAACCGGGAACGTATCGGGATCCAGAAAAACGGGATGTACGTGCTCGGTTCCTGGGCTCTGACGAACTTTGCCGTCAGCGGCTATTACATGACAAAAACCTCAGACCGTGCCTTCTACTTCCATCAGATGAATGTGTTTTGGAACGTAGTGAATCTCGGAATCGCGACCTTCGGATATTTCGGGGCGGCCGGCAGTCCGCTGGATCTCAGTCTCGAACAGACGGTAGAAGAGTATCTCAGCTTCGGCAGGATCCTCGGCATCAACGCCGCCCTGGATGTAGGGTATGTAATGGCCGGGTTTTTCCTGAAAAACCGCGGAAAAAAATCCGAAAACTACTCCGAGCGTCTGATTGGATACGGCAACTCGCTGATTCTGCAGGGCAGTTTCTTGTTTGTATTCGATGTTGCACTGGCCTATATCAATCAGTATTCACTTTCCAAAATGGCCGATGCGTATTCTCTCGATATTTCCGCAGTCCCCTGGGGGTTGAGCGCGCGCTTCAGCTGGTAAGGCTTTACATCTTTATGCCGATACATATAACATGACCGCCAGGAGGAGCACTCATGAGTCCTGAAGCTGGGCTGAAGCGGATTCCGAACAGGCTGATCAACTACTGTGTAAAGGCGCTTGCTCAGTCGATGACCATCAACATAATGGTGGCACTCGCCCGCCAGATTATCCCGCACTACGACCTGCATCAGAAAACAGGTAT
>JAASTM010000518.1 GCA_021767325.1 Spirochaetales bacterium | reverse complement strand
TAGGAGGGAACAGGCGAAAG
Organism: Spirochaetales bacterium; assembly: GCA_021767325.1. The sequence goes on along the minus strand of JAASTM010000518.1, from coordinate 2,814 downwards.
AAGCCCGCTTACGGGAGAGTGAGAACAAGTTCCGCCAGATGTTCGTACAACACAGCGCCATGAAATTTCTCATCGACCCGAACCGGAACGGACGGATTATAGATGTAAACCAGGCGGCAATTAATTTCTACGGCTATACATATGAGCAGCTCACCCGGATGAGCATATCCGATATTAACACCCTTCCCTCAAAAGAAGTGGGCGAATTTATGTCCCGGGCGTTGACGAAAGAGCAGAATGTGTTTCAGTTCAAGCACAGACTCTCCGACGGCAGCATTAGAGATGTCGAGGTGCACTCCAGTCCGATCGTCATCGACGGCAAAACGATCCTGCTGTCGATAATGCGTGACGTTACACAGATGAAGGAGAAGGAACAGCAGTACGAGCTCCTGTTCAACCACGCCAACGAGTCTATAGTAATCTACCAGGACGGACAAACCAAGCTCTTTAACAATAAAACCCTGGAAGTTACCGGGTATACCGCTGAAGAATACAGGCAGCTGACTATCGACGACCTGGTTCATCCGGATGATCGGCAAAGACTCAGCGAAATCCATAAAAAGCGGCTAGAAAAGAAGATCTCCGACGAGCCCTATGAATACCGCATCATCACCAAAAACGGAGCCACCAAATGGCTCAGAATGCACCCGGCCAGGGTGATGTGGGGAGGCAGACCCGCCAGCCTGGGTCTGGTAGAAGATATTACATCGAGCAAAAAGGCTGAGGAGAAACTGAAAACCACCCTAGAAGAGAAAGAAAACCTCATGCAGGAACTGAATCATCGGGTAAAGAACAACCTCTATATTATCTCCTCTCTCATACGCCTCAAGGACACCGCCCTTGGAGACCAGGCCGATCTCGAGGATATCAAACATCAGGTGGATGCCATTCAGATAGTTCACAATAAACTGACATATACGGCCGATTTCAAAAACATCAACATCAGCGACTACCTGCAGGACCTATTGCGAACCTTTTTCACCAGCTACTCGGGCATGAAAGTCGACTTGGATATAGATATCGAGAGTATCGAGCTGCCCACCAAAAAGGCCGTACACCTGGGGCTCATCACCAACGAAATTGCCACCAACGCCGTCAAATACGGATTTATCCAAGGCGCCCCCGCCCGGTTCTCGGCTACTCTCTCTAGCGACCACGTAAATCAACAGTATGTGTACACTCTCGCGAACTCGGGCAATCCCTTCCCAGAGGATATCGACTTCGACACCACCACTACCTTAGGCATGCGGCTGATAAAAGGCCTCCTCGCACAGATAGATGCCGCTATCGAACTGCAGAGAAAGTCCAGCCCGGTTTTTACAATCAGGTTTCCGGTATAGGACAGGCAGCGGTCCAGCGCAGTCCCGCTACCGATCAATACGCTCCTGCAGGGCGTCCTTGTACTCCGAAAACTCAATCCCCTGGTCGAGAAAGAAATCCCGCAGGGCCTGGGTGGGTGGGCCGAGGGGCATGCCGATAACTTCCTCGATCTCCGCCGCGGTCAGCCCCCAGCTCATCAGATCGCGGAAGGTGGTCTTGCCTTTAATGGCGGTATCGACCGATTCGTCCGTCGCCTCCTCTTCCGCGGCGGCCCCGGCGGCTTCCTCCAGTTCGGCTGTCCCAGCTGCCCCGGCCGCCCCCGTAACCTCCACCGCATACATCTCGCGCAACTCAGCCGCACGGTCCGGCTCCAGCCTGCCCGCTTCTTCCAGAATCCGCAGGGCCTGCGCCGGCAGCCCGGTGTCCGCCTCCGGCGTGTATGGCCGGCCCAAATACAGTGCCACGAACAGGCGCATGCTGTCGGTGCCGACCTCCTTGCCGTCCACTATGCCGTACACCTCCTCGAACAGCTTGATCTGCAGATCTTCCGCGTTTTCAGCCGCCCCGAAGCCGAAGGCCTCTACCAGCACATCCGCCGGTACATCGAAAGCCGCCGCCACATCGCCGAACGAATAGGAACCGCGGATGTCCGCCGGATTAGCCTGGCCGGCAAACTCCCCGGAGGTGTACGTGGCCGGCACCTTGGAGCTCTCGCTCTGCCAGAAACCGGCCAGCATGCTCAGGCCTATGCCGCCGAAAATGAATACTACTGTCATAACTGCTATGTGAACCGAGCGCAATTTCATATCCGGGCCCCCTCTGCATCTACGGATCCGGTCTCGATCCGGAAGTTTCCGCTCATCAGCTCCACCGTGTCCGCCACCGGACAGGCCTGCTCGCTGCTGCACTTTAGACAGCTGATGCACTGGTGGTCGCGCACCCGGCCGGCAGTGGACACCTCGATATTCATCGGGCAGCTGCGGTCGCACTGCGTGCAGTCGATGCAGGTGGCCGGATTTCGGCGTACGCCGAAGACCCGGAACAGGTTGAACAGCCCGAGCACCGCGCCGTAGGGGCAGGCATACTTGCAGAAGGGCCGTTCAACAAACAGCGACAGCACCACTACCAGGGCCAGCGCAATAAAGGCAGTCAGCGCCACTTCGCCGGTCCAAAAATTGAACAGGGCATAATAGGGGTCGTAATCGGCAAAAATCAGTTCCGCACTGCGGGCTGTAACATACAGCACCCAGCCGGCCACCACATACCGCAGGTACCGCAACATTCCATCCACCTTACGCGGCACCATAGTATTGTAGCGCTTGCCGAAGATCCTCCGGCCGATCCCCGCCAGCCACTCCTGCAGGCTCCCGAAGGGACACACCCAGCCGCAAAATGCCGGCCCCACCGCAATCGCCAGCACGAACACAATGATCATCAGAATGAAACTCGAGGCGTGGGTCTGCTTCACAAAATCCCCCACCGCCGCAAACTGGT
>JAASTM010000517.1 GCA_021767325.1 Spirochaetales bacterium | reverse complement strand
GTAATGCCTCTGGCGGCAATCTGTTCCTCAACCATCCGCTCTCGATACTGTTCGGAGAGATCCATAGGAGCCCCCTTTGGAATATCCGTGTGGATTTTTCTGTTTCTATTAAGCAGTATAGTATGTTATTCTATGCCTATGAAGGGGTTATTATGACAAAAGTTCAGGAATTATTTATTGTGAATTTAAAACGTGCACGAACAAAAAAAGGATTTACCCAGATGAAACTCTCGGAAGCGGCGAATCTCTCCCTCGGTTTTATTGGGGATATAGAGTCAGGCAAAAAGTTTCCTTCACCCGCTTCGATCCAGAAAATCATCGATTCTCTAGAGATAGAGCCCTTCGAACTGTTCATCGATATGAACGACTCGCAGATCAAGTGTCCGGTCTACAAGCTTCACTGTGTACATACCGAACTGGTCGGCAAGATAAATGAAGAGATTTTGAATACCTTGAGCAAACACTTTGCCTCTGCGGAATCACAGATGTCTACACCAAAAACATAAAAACATCTATACTGAGAATATGCAGAGTATACCTATAAGTACATACGACTCGCCTGCTGCGGTTCTCGAACTGATCTACCGCCTGAAAGTAAAGGATGTAATGACTGCCGACATCCATACCACCGGGCGTACGGCCACTATGCGGCATGTACGCAATACCCTCAAGGACAACAGTATTACAGGTATGCCGGTAGTGGAGAACAGGCGAATACTCGGAATCGTGAGCATGGAAGATGTTTTGCAGGCACTGGACACCGGATCCATCGATGAAGCGGTTGAACAGCATATGAGTAAAAAGCTTATCGTGCTCGAAGAGGACATGCCGGTTTTCTTTGCAATCTCATATTTCGGACGCTACTCCTACCGTCGTTTTCCGGTGATCAATAAGTATAACGAACTGGTTGGGATAGTAACCTCGCGTGACATCACCACCAAGCTCCTCATCGAAGCCAACCACGAAATCGAACGGCTCGAACGGGAAACCGAAGCGCCCGCCGAAACCTATACCGGGCAGATCGAGCGCTGGTTCAAAGTCTATCGCTATGATTTCGAGAATGCCGGGTATGCATCAACGGAGATAAAAAAGATCCTCAAAACCCGTAATATCGACAGTAAAACCGCCCGGCGCATCGCCATCAGCGCATACGAACTCGAAATGAACCTGGTAGTACACTCGAACGGCGGTTCGATCCATTTTCTCATGGACGACAACCGGGTTCTGGTGCAAGCTGATGATACCGGTCCAGGGATCGATAACGTCGATTTGGCCCTGACCGAAGGATTTACCACCGCCACCGAATGGATTCGCAGCCTGGGCTTCGGCGCTGGTATGGGCCTGCCGAATGTACAGCGGGTTTCTGACGAGTTTTCCATAACATCCGAGCCGGATCGCGGAACACATGCAAAATCAATCATACTGCTGCCGAATACGGCAACTAATACGCAAGGAGTTAACAATGAAAGCAGCTGATATACCCAACTGGATCGAAGGTGAAGTAAAAGCGCCCGGCAATCCGGAGGCGGAGATAGTCGATGCCTACACCTCCGATCTACTGAGTGACGTGATGGGAAACGCCTCTGCCGACAGCGTACTCATTACCGTTCAAGGACATAAAAACACGGTGGCCGTGGCCAATCTGGTCGGAATACCGGCAATCATTTTGTGCAATGGAAGGGGAGTTCCGCAGGACATGCAAGCCAGCGCGGAGAAGGAGGGCATTGCCCTGTACACCACCGAACTGAACCAGTTCACCGCTTCGTATAAAATTGCCAAAGCCCTGAACAAGCAATAAACCGCAATGCAGATATCCGCCGACCTGCACATTCACTCCTGTCTCAGCCCCTGTGGGAGCCTGGAGATGTCTCCCCGTAGAATAGCCGAAGCAGCGGCCGAACGCGGGCTCGAGATGCTGGCCCTTACCGACCACAACTCATGCCGCAATGCGCCTGCATTCGAAGAGTGCTGTCGGAAAAGGGGGATCCTGCCCATATTCGGTATGGAGGTCACCTCCTCGGAGGAGGCCCATGTGGTCTGTCTGTTCGGAGAAAAAGCGACTGCCATGGAGTTCGGGGAGTACGTTGAGTCGAGACTGCCGGAAATCAAAGGCGACCCCCGCATGTTCGGTGATCAGGTGTACGTGGATGCGGAGGATAATATCCTGGGGGAAGTACGCAGGGCCTTGATCGGGGCGACGGACATCTCTATCGACCAGTTGGTGCCGATGGTTCACGAACAGGGTGGGCTGATCTTTCCGGCACATATCGACCGCCCGGCCTTTAGCATCGTAATGCAGCTGGGCTTTCTGCCGGACCTGCCCTATGATGCGGTGGAGTGTGTTGATCCGACCTGCGAAATCGATACCCTGGGTCTGCGGATTATCACCAACTCGGATGCCCACTACCCCGAAGACATAGGGACTCGGCCTACAGGATATACAGTGAACTCGGTTTCATTTGAAGGTTTAAAGACGGCCCTTACTCGACCAGTACGCTTTTGAGTCTCTCCAGCACCTTCTGCCGCTCGAGGGGTTTAATAATGTAGTTTTTCGCCCCCAGCATAAACGACTTTTTTACTAGATCCTGCCGTCCGAGTGCGCTTATCATCACGACCTTTGCCTCCGGGTCAAACTCTACGATCTTTTCCAGGGCGCTGACCCCGTCCATTCCCGGCATGGTAATGTCCATGGTGACTAGATCGACATACGGATGATGGCTTCTATACTTATCAACCGCTTCAATACCGTGACTGGCGGTGTCGATAATTTCATAGCCTTCACTGCTCAGGATCTGGTCCAACTGTTTTTTTACAAAAATAGAATCATCTACCAGCAGCACCC
>JAASTM010000516.1 GCA_021767325.1 Spirochaetales bacterium | reverse complement strand
CGGAAAACAGGTAGCTGCCCTGCTGAGTGGTTTCAATATGAAGATTATCGCCGCCGATCTAATGCAGGATACCGAATGGGCCGCGGCCAACGACGTCGAGTATGTCGATCTGACGGAGGTATGCGAGCGGGCCGACTTCATCACCCTGCACGCATCCGGGGGCAGTTTGCTGCTGGGTGCAGACGAAATTGCCCGCATGCAGCCGACCACGGTATTGGTGAACTGTGCTCGGGGTGCCCTGGTGGACAACCGGGCTGCGTATGAGGCGGTGCGGACGGGCCGGCTCTACGGATACGGCATAGACGAGGTCTGGGATTATGAAGACCTGCCGCTGACGGATGATCTGAACATTGCTGCAAGCCCGCATGTGGGTTCGGACAGCGATATGGGCAAGCTGAGGATGCAGCAGATGTCGGCCCAGGCAATTATCGATTATGTCGACGGAAAAGAGCCGCAGCATATCGTCAATAAAGTCAATAAATAGGACACAGCAGGGGGGCACGAAATGAATGCGTTAGTTCTCAGCAGTTATAATAATCTAGAATATTCACAGGTAGAAAAACCAAAGATAAAGCCTGATGAGGTGCTGGTGCGGATTGAAGCGGTCGGCATATGCGGCAGTGATGTGCACGGTATGGACGGGAGCACCGGCCGGCGTATTCCACCGCTCATAATGGGTCATGAGGCGGCCGGGGTAATAGAGGAAGCCGGGGCGGAGGTCAACGACTACAAGCCGGGTGAACGGGTAACCTTCGACTCGACTCTGTATTGCGGCCACTGCCGCTACTGCCGGCAGGGCAAGATAAACTTCTGCGAAAACCGGCGGGTCCTGGGCGTGGCATGCGATGAGTACTCACAACAGGGCGCTTTCGCTGAATACGTCCCTATTCCAGCCCACATACTCTACAGGCTGCCGAAAGAAGTGAGCTTTCAGGAGGGTGCAATGGTGGAACCGCTGTCGGTAGCCGCCCATGCGGTGGAAATAACACCGATTTCCTTCGGCGACACGGCACTGGTAATCGGCGCCGGAGTGATCGGCCTGCTCACCCTGCAGGTCCTGCGTACCTCCGGATGCAGCCGGGTATATGTAGCGGACATCGACGACGCGCGTCTGGAGGCAGCGGCCGCATTAGGCGCCGCCGAAACCTTCAATACCAGGAAAGTACAGCTGAGCGAGGAAATTGTTCAGCGCACCGGCGGGCTGGGAGCCGACTGCGCATTCGACGCGGTGGGGCTGCAGGAAACCACCAACGCGGGCATCTACTCCGTCCATAAGGGTGGAACAGTGACCGTCATCGGCAATCTGACTCCAACGGCGGAGCTGCCGCTGCAGTACATTGTCAGCCGTCAGATTCGGGTGCAGGGTTCCAACGCATCCGCCGGGGAGTATCCGGCCTGCATCGAGATGATCCAGAACGGGCGAATCGAACTGGAACCGCTGATGTCGAAAGTCGCCCCTCTGTCCGAAGGAGCGCAGTGGTTTGACGAACTCTACCGGGGCGGGTCGGGTTTGTTCAAAGTAATTCTCGAACCATAATGCAGGAGCAGCTCATGAGTAACGCGAATTTCGATTTACACGGAAAGGTAGCAATTGTAACCGGAGCCAGCCGTGGCTTGGGACGGTATTTTTCACGGGCACTGGCCGGAGCCGGTGCGGATCTGGTCATTACCAGCCGCTCGCGCGCGAACCTGGAGGAGACGGAAGCGGAAATTGAAGCCATGGGACGTAGAGTGCTGCCGCTGGAGCTTGATGTACGCGATTATAACAGCATACGGGCAATGGTTTCGGCGGCCTTCGAACACTACGGAAAGATAGATATTTTGGTAAACAACGCCGGCTGCAATATCCGCAAACCGGCCCTGGAGATAAGCTGGGACGATTGGAACACGGTCCTCGACACTAATCTGCGCGGCCCCTTCTTTGTAGCCCAGGCGGTGGCGGAGAAGATGATTCCACGGGGCTACGGCCGCATCATTAACATCGGTTCGGTTACCAGCGTGTTCGGCTATGCCGGCATCACTCCCTACTGTGCCAGCCGCGGCGGGGTAAAGCAGATGACCATGAGCCTGGCCGACGAATGGGGCGGACAAGGCATTACGGTCAACTGTCTGGCGCCGGGCTGGTTCAAAACCGAACAGAACAAAGTGCTGTATGAGAACCAGGCCTGGGTCGAGTACATAAAAGACCGCATCCCGCTGAACCGGCCCGGCCGGCCGAACGACCTCGATGGTACAATAGTGTTCCTGGCCTCCGATGCCAGTGAATATATCACCGGCCAGTGCATCCTGGTTGACGGCGGCATCTCGACCGGCGCAACCAAAGCAACTGTTTAGGAGAATCGGTATGGAGATAGCTGAATACACGATAGAATCATTTGGCTCCGACGCCGCGGCCAATAGCGTCACGGCTGCCGCTTCAAAGCAGCCTGCCAACTGGCGGATTGATCTGCACGGCATGACGATCCTGGCCTTCGGCGGCGGGGGGAGTCTGAGCGAACACTTTCTGGCAGCTGCAGCCGGCTGTGGGGCGCGGATCGCCATTGCCGACTTTCTTCCGGAAGATCCGGCGGCGGCGCGTGCGAACCGCGAGAGGATTCTGAAGCTTGCCCGGCGAATTGCGCTTATTAGGAACAGTGAAATTCGTGAACGTACCGGGAAACTCGCCGAAACGGAACCGGAGCTGCCGCCGGTCTTGTTCGGCGACGTAAGAGACAGTGCCGACGTAAAGGCCACTGTTGACTTCGCAGCTGAAAAGTTCGGAACAATCGATGTAGGGATTGATTTTGCCGGCATTCATCATCCGCCCTTCGATCTGGCCCGGGAGGATGCGGAGGCTCTGGAAGCGG
>JAASTM010000515.1 GCA_021767325.1 Spirochaetales bacterium | reverse complement strand
TATAATTGACGGTGCAGAATCTTTTTAGTACTATTATACCATGTTAGATATAGTCACTTTAGGCGACGATGTTCTGCGCGAACAGGTCGATGAAATACAGGATGTAAACGGCGAGATAGCCGAACTGGCCCAAAGCATGCTCTCTACGATGTACACTGGCGACGGGGTCGGTCTCGCGGCTCCTCAGGTGGGCTTGTTGAAGAGCCTATTCGTGTGCCATGTAAATGGTGACCAGCCGCGGGTCTTTATCAACCCTCAGATAATCGGCACCAGTCAGGAGATGCTGCCCTATGAAGAGGGCTGTCTCAGCATTCCCGGAGTATACGGCGATGTGATCCGGCCGGCATCAATCACGGTGCAGGCCATCAACGAGAGGGGTAGGCCTTTCAAGGTGGATGCCGAAGGAATGCTGGCCCGGGTAATACAGCATGAAATGGATCATCTCAAGGGGGTACTGTTCATCGATCATCTCGATGAGAAACAGCGCGAACGCCTGCTGAAAAACTATCAGAAGAAAATAAGGAAATAGGGTCTCTATGCGAGTACTCTTTGCCGGAACTCCGGATATTGCCGTGCCCTCGCTCGAGGCGGTAGCCGCCGAGCACGAGGTAGTCGGTGTACTGACCAATCCGGACCGGGCCCGGGGAAGAAAAAAGACCCCGGAAGCGCCGCCGGTAAAGGAGAAGGCCCTGGAGCTCGGGCTGCCGGTCTTTCAGCCGCCAACTCTAAAGCGTGAGGCTCGCGAGCTCCTGGCCCCGCTGAATGCGGATATTCTGGCGGTGTTTGCCTACGGGCGTATCTTCGGACCGAAATTCCTCTCCCTTTTTCCGCGCGGAGGGGTAAATGTACACCCTTCGTTGCTGCCGCTGTACCGGGGTAGCATTCCGGTAATTGCCCCTATCATTAACGGTGATGCGGAAACCGGAGTTACGGTGCAGCAGATTGCCCTCGAGATGGACACCGGCGATATTCTGGCCCAGCGCCCCTTTGCCCTGGCCGCGGAAACAACCGCCGGCCGCCTGACCGCCGATGTCTCTAAAATTGGTGCCGAGCTGCTGGTCGAAACACTGAACAAGCTCGAAGCCGGAACGGTAAATCCGGTACCTCAAGATCCTTTTTATGCCACTTATTGCCGAAAACTCAATAAAAACGATGGACAGATCAACTGGCAGCTGCCAAATTATATGATAGAGCGGATGGTACGCGGTTTTTTCCCTTGGCCGAAAGCTTTTACCACCTGGAACGGACAACAGCTCACGGTCCTTGCAGCAGGATTGCCGGCCAATCAACCGACAGGCCGGCCAGCAGAACAGTCGGACGCTTCGCCCGGAAAGGTTCTCGGTATAGACAGGGAAAATGGAATTCTGGTACAAACAGGAATAGGCCTTTTAGCAATAAAAAAACTACAGCTGCAGGGAAAGAAGCCGCTCGACTGGCAGGCCTTTGTCAACGGACACAAAGAGATCATCGGATCGCAGCTTGGAGACAATACATGAATCAAGAGACAGATAATCAGATGAATACGAATGAAACCAATACTCCTCTTCGTAAACGCTTCTGGAAGAAGCCGCAGAGCGAGGAGAGCCGCTTCTTTCGGATGGTGGTCTATTTCTCCCTGGGGACAATCGGCCTGGCCCTGCTGGTGGCAGTGATTACCTTTATACTCACTTTGGAGGGACGGGAAGAGACCATGGTGCCGGATCTGCGCGGCATGGAGCTGCCGAATGCGATTATAGAACTGCAGGACAAGGGCCTGTACGGGAGTGTGCAGCTGCGTTACTCCAATAAACTCTCGGACAAGGGCACCGTGCTCGGGCAAGAGCCGGTTCCCGGAGCGGTGGTGAAGGCGAAGAGCGAAGTCCTCTTACGGGTCAGCAAGGGCGCAGCTGTCGAGAAACTCGACAACTACGTCGGCTGGAACGTGAATGAGCTGGAGACCCATCTCAAGAGTTTGGAATCGGTGTACGGTCCTCTGCTGGAGCTGAAGAAACCGTATATTCGGGTGTACGATGAATCGCCGGTGGGCACTATCCTCGAGCAGAAGCCGGAACCGGGTACCGAGCTGACGGTGCTGACCGAACTCGAACTGGTGGTAAGTAAAGGACCCGAGGGTCAGATTACCGAAGTCAAAGATTATATCGAGATGGAGTGGCGGAATGCTCTGTCCGAAATCGTAGCCTCCGGACACCCCTTCGTCTTCACTGTAACCAATCAGGAGGAGGGTGATCCGGGAACAGTCGTATCGCAGAGTCCTCAGCCGGAGAGTGAGGTGCCGACCGAAACACTGCGGCAGCTAATGATTAAAGCTCCGGAAGAGGTCGAGGAGGACTACCGCTTCGGTATCATCGAACGGGATCTGCCCGAATATCCGGTGCCGGTTCCGATCCGGGTTGAACTCATTAAAACCACCGGTGAAAAGGAGCAGCTTATCTCCTTCAGTCACAAGGGTGGCCTCCTGACTATTCCCTACCTCGAAGAGGTCGGTTCGACAATTGTCGTTCAAGTGGATGGAGAAGAGGTTGTAAGGCTCCGGGTCCAGAAGAGAGTTCTGGAGTAGGTCGGAGTAATCCTTGTTAGGCGTAATATTGACAGCCCGGGGGTAATTGGTTACCCTCATAACTAAGTCGCGAGCGTGGTGAAATGGTATCACGAAAGCTTCCCAAGCTTTAATTGGGGGTTCAATTCCCCTCGCTCGCTGTTTTTTGTTTAATGGCCAAAATCCTGTTGCACAAATTTTCACTCGCTCACAGCGAGTGAGGCCGGAACCTCACATCCACACATACTTCGGCCAAAACACCCCGTCATGCTTATCCAGCGTCCCGGTCATCCGCGACCACACGATCAACTGCGACCAGC
>JAASTM010000514.1 GCA_021767325.1 Spirochaetales bacterium | reverse complement strand
TGAGGTAATTTCCGCTGCCGATAAAAATCTGCAGCGGTTCGAATACATCTATATAGGTAACCTTGTCGTACAGGATGTCCGGCGTGTCGGGCAGAGGCCATTTATAGGTGGTAAAGCCGCCGCCGGTTTCTCTGGCTTTACGCACGAGACTGCCCATCACATCGGCTTCATGGGTGTTGCTGGAACTGAGCAGATTGCTGCCCTCCAGACCTTGGTCGGGCGGGTACAGGAGAATCTCCCCATCCAAGGAATTGATGAAAATGTAGTCGGAATTGCGGTTGAGGTTGAGTAGGCGAACCGTGGTAATAATCTCATCCAGAATTTCATTCTGCCCGGAAGTGGGGGACATATCGGAATAGATGTATTCGATTATGGCCCGGGCATTCGTGACCCTGTTTTTGACACCTGTCTTTGTTCTTTCCAGCAGACCGTTGTCCCGGAAGCGAACATATTCCAACACGTCGTTGACTTCAACCCTCACTCGTTCGCGGTTTTGTGTGAAAAACTCGGATTCGAGCTGTTCGATGTTTCGCCGGTAGTCTGCCCGTTCGAGTAATAGGAAACTGCCCGATAAAGAGATGAACAAAATCAGCAGCACAACGGTACTGTTTATCAGCAGAGATTTGGAGAGGCTTGTATTCAGGGGTGGTTTCATTCGTACACCTGTCTTAATTATAAAGCCTGACATATACATGAGCAAACAGAAAAGATGTTGTCGATGAGAGCACAAACCAGTATGATGCGGGTATGGCAATAATCAGTATTAAAGATCTCACTCTGACCTTCGGCGGGCCGCCTTTGTTCGATGAGTTGGAGCTGCACATCGAAGAGGGTGACCGTATCTGTCTCCTGGGCCGAAACGGAGCCGGTAAGTCTACATTGCTCAAACTGATGGGCGGGATGGTCCAGCCGGACACCGGCGAGGTGGTCTGGGAGGGCGGTGCCAAGGCCGGAGGGCTGACGACCGCGTATCTCGGCCAGGAGTTTCCCAACGAGCTCAGAGGTAAGGTAATAGACATAGTAAGCGAAGGAGATGCAGAGCGAACGCTGGCGGCTCAGCAGGCACTTTCGCTGTTCGGCCTCTCAGGAGAAACCGGGATAGAGACAATGTCGGGCGGGGAAAAGCGCCGGGTTCTGCTGGCCAGGGCACTATCGATTCAGCCGGATGTACTGCTGCTCGATGAACCGACCAACCATCTGGATATAGATACGATTACTCAGTTGGAGGATTATCTGCTGCGCAATTCGAAAACAATTGTGTTCGTAACCCACGACCGCAGTTTTGCCAAACGACTGGCGAACCGAGTGGCCGAAATAGACCGGGGAAAAGTGTACGCATTCAGAACCTCGTATGAGGATTTCCTGGCCCGCCGCGAGGAGATGCTGGCGGCCGAGGCCAAGCACAGGGCCGAATTCGACAAGCGGCTCGCCCGTGAGGAGGCCTGGTTGCGGCAGGGTATCAAAGCTCGTAGAACCCGCAACGAGGGGCGGGTGCGGGCCTTGCAGGCTATGCGAGAAGAGTACCGCCAACGCCGCGGCAGAACCGGAAAAGCTCGTATGGAAATCCATTCCGGGGAAAGATCCGGAAATCTGGTAATCGAAGCGAAGAATATAAGCTTCGGGTACGGAGACGAAGCGCTCATACGCGGGTTTTCGACCCGCATCATGCGCAACGACCGGGTTGGTATAGTCGGACCTAACGGATCCGGCAAGACAACCCTTTTGAAGCTTTTACTGAAAGAGCTCGAGCCGCAGGAGGGAACTGTGCGCCACGGGGCCAATCTGCAGCCGGTCTATTTTGATCAGATGCGCAGCGAGCTCGATCCGGATAAAACCGTTGTGGAGAACCTGGGCGAGGGCTATGATACGATTGTGCTCAACGGCCGGAAGAAGCACATTATGGCCTATCTGCAGGATTTTCTGTTCACACCTGATCGGGCAAAAAGTCCGGTAGAACATCTGTCGGGAGGAGAGAGAAACCGTCTGCTGCTGGCCAAGCTGTTTGCCCGGCCGGCCAATCTACTGGTAATGGACGAGCCGACCAACGACCTGGATATTGAAACTCTGGAACTGCTCGAGGAGCTGCTTCAGGATTATGTGGGCACCATCCTGCTGGTCAGCCACGACAGAACCTTTCTGGACAATGTGGTTACCGACTGCTTCGTTCTGGCAGGAGATGGGCGGGTTATCGAATACGCCGGCGGTTATGCTGACTGGCAGGACTCGGAGTTGCGTAGAAACATAGAGGAAAAATCGGCTGCGAATTCACCGGCAAAGGCCTCCGCAAAATCCTCTAAGAAGGGTAAGAAACCGAAAACCGAAAAACCGCGGACCCTCACTTTCAAGGAACGGCGTGAATTGGAAGAGCTGCCCGATCACATTGCTGCCTTAGAGGAAGAGCAGTCCGAAATTCATGCCCGATTATCCGACCCCGAGTTGTATCGCTCCGGCGAAGGTGATCCGGCCGCTCTGAGTACGCGCCTGGAGAGACTCGAAAGTGAATTGTCCGAAGCCTTCCAGCGCTGGGAAGAGCTGGAGGCGATCGAGGAGTCTACATGACTAACAGGCGTTTTCCCCGGTATAATACACGCTAATTTTACGGGTTGATTCGGAAATGGCAATTGCGATTGCACTGGTGACTGCACTGATACCCTGGGCTGAGGAGTGCCGGGCGCCCAAACCGGGCTGCAGCTCTTCGGAGTTCGGCTGTCCGGCCAGGTAGGTTCCGGACGAGATGAGAGTGTCGTCATCGCGAATGATGAAGGCGCCGTCTATTTTGGCGAACTCTTTTATTGTTTCTTCAAGATTCGGATCGAGAATATTCCGGTCGGCCTCCTTTAAACCTGCAAAGGGATTTGCAATCATCTGACGGA
>JAASTM010000023.1 GCA_021767325.1 Spirochaetales bacterium | reverse complement strand
TCTATTTTCACCGGGCAGACCTCGACCGCAATTCGAATGAAGCCGCCGATACCGTTTCCGGAGCAACTCCGAAAAAGGGCGATGAGGACTCACAGACCTGGACCGGCAGCTTCTCGCTGGCAGCCGGTGAGTACCGGATTATGGCGGAGGTCAATTCCTCCTTCGACTATAATTCGAACTATCCCGAACAGGATGAGAATGTGAACGGGCAGCCCTCACTTGTGTATGCGGCAGGCTTCGAGATAGATGAATCGGGCGAAGAGCTGCAGGTAAGGGGCCAGCGGGAGTTCGACTTACAGCCGGTCGGTCATGGGGATGCCGCCGGGCAGAGCGGTGTGATCAGCCCGGGGCTCAGCGGTATGACCTCCGCTTTAGATATGCTGGAGCGGGTTTATGCTGTTGTAAACTGAGCCTAATAGGAGCCCACCGGTTCTTTGATTTCCAGGCCCATGTCCTGCAGAGCTGCCTGGCGCTTCTTCTTTTCGGTTTTACGGTAATTCAGATAGTCGGCGCGGGTAACGATGCCGACTATCCTTTCATCGGATACAATCGGCAGGTGGCCGATGTTATTACCGAACAGAAGCTCCTCTATCTGCCGGATAGTGACATCTGGCGGAGCGGTGATCAGCCGTGTGCTCATATAGCCCTTTACCGGAGCGTGCATTTGGTCTGCCCGCCGGCCCTTCATGATATCACGCAGGGTCAGAAACCCTACTAAGTGCTTATCGGTGTCGACAACCGGCAAGCCGGTATGACTGATCTCCTCCATATATTTCGAAGCCTCCAGCAGACTTGCCGATTGATGGATTACCTTGACCGGACGGCTCATGATTTCGGCCGCCGTTACCGCCGGAGCAAGAATCTTATCCAGGTACATAAGCAGATTGCCGTACACAGCCTTTCCGTTTTCGTTTTTCACGGTGGCTGAGGCCGCCTTTTCATGGCCGCCGCCCCCGAAATCTTTTAGTATTTCATTGAGGTGGATATTGTCTTTCTGATTTCTGGCAATAATGAGGGTCTTTTTCTTCCGGGAAAAGTGGAACACCCCGAAATACACATCCTGATTCTCGACCTCGAATACCTTCTCGACGACCGCCCCTATGCCCTCGGCTTCGGTTTCTATCTCCCAGTAACTTGTGATGACCTGATGTCCGTGAATAGTCCGATACTCCAGCCGGTTGAGAAGCTCATGGAAAAGGGTAATCTGATATTTGTCGGTCAGAGGCTTGAGAAAGGTTTTAACCAGCTTCAGCGAGGCCCCCGATTTCAGGAGGAACCCCGCCACATCGAAATCTGCCTGAACCACATTTTCGTGGGTAAAATTACCGGTGTCGGCATAGATTCCGGTAAGTGCGATGGTGGCGTCCTCCGGAGTGATCTGCACACCACGCTGCATGAGTTCCCAGCCGAGCTGGGTAGTGTTTGCCCCGCAGGCCAGGGCATGCAGTTTCGCATTCTGAAAACTCACCTCATCGTTCGGATGATGATCATAGATTTCATATTCGATATCGTCGTTCCCGATGAACTGAAAATACTCTTTGACCCGGCCGAAAGTACGCGTATCTACGATTACCATCCTTTCGATATGTTCATCTTTCAGATCCTTCGGATTGAGAAAATTGAGCTGGTTCTGATACAGATTCTGCAGATTCTTGGCGACCGGATGAACGAGCCGGCTCTTTACCAGCACATGGTCGGGATAGAGGTACTTGGCCAACACCATCGATCCTAAGCAATCGAGATCCATGTTCGTGTGGCCGACTATCAGTTTCATACTCAACTCCTCAGCGGTCGCCTCCTGAGTAAAGATACCGCTTGATCTTGTTTGTAGGTGTTTTTTTAAACGGCTTTTTCTGCAACTTTATTTCCGCTAATCTGGAAAAAGCGGCCAACTGCGAGTTTACGGCTTTTCGGAGGGATTTGATGTGCTTCTCGATTTGATGCTGTCCGAACTCCTTAATGGTTTCATATTCAACATAGACCCTGGCAATGAGCCGGCCGGCTTCCTCCACAACCAGAGACTCGCTGACGAGCTCATCCCTGTTGAGAAGCTCCTCGATCTCCTCCGGGTAGATGTTTTCTCCACTGGGACCCAAAATGAGGTTTTTCAACCTGCCCTTGATGGACAGATACCCGTCGGCATCGAGAATTCCCAGGTCGCCGGTACGGAACCATCCATCTTCAGTAAAAGCGCTTGCGGTTCTCTCCGGTTCGCGGTAATAGCCCGAAGTAACATTGGGGCCTTTCACCAGGATTTCGCCGGGCTGACTGTGGGGTTCAGGGGAATCAATCCGGACCTCTACCCCTTCAAGCGGGGTGCCGACTGTGTACATACGGTCGTACGCCGGAGTACAGCCGGCTACCAGGGGGCTGGTTTCGGTGAGCCCGTAGCCTTTGGCCAGCGGAAAGCCCGATTCATTGAGAAACTGCTCTACTTCCGCTGAAAGGGAGGCGCCGCCGACAATAAAATATTTCAAGTTGCCCCCGAAAGTTGTTTTCAGTTTTCTGCCGATAAGCCGGTGCAGCAGTTTCCTCCCGAAAGTAAGGCTGCGAATGAAGCGCAGAATCGGATTGGACTCCAGCCGCGGCAGCACCATTTTTCGATAGAGCTTTTCCATTAGAAGAGGTACGGACAACATGACGTGCGGCCGAACGGATGTGAGGGCCGGCATCAGTACCGTGGGAGCCGGGAGTGAATGCAGATAGCGAATGTTGCAGCCGAGTAGAATCGGGGTCAGAAAGCCGATTGTACATTCATAGGTATGTGCGAGTGGTAGAATCGACAGGAGCCTGTCCCCGGGGCGCAGCTTCACCGGGATGAAGCTCGTACTGACTACATTGTGAACAATATTCTTATGGGTGAGGCTCACCCCTTTCGGGCTTCCGGTGGTGCCGGAGGTGTAAATGATTACCGCCGGATCGTCCTCAGATACGTCCTCAGGAATCGCGGCGGAGTCCGCGGGTACGGTGGGATCTTCGATCTCCAAGGAGTCCGTCAGGGAATCGACCTGCAGTCGCCAGACATCACGGGGCAGAGCCGCGGCGTGCTTGGCTTCCATCTTTGCGGAGATACAGATTCCCTTCACTTCGGCATGCGCGAGAATAGAGCCGATCTCGCCGCTCTGAAAATCTGTAAGCAGGGGGACTGCGACTGCACCGTAAGTTGTGACAGAGAGATAACAGATACCCCAGTTCGGCGAATTCTCGGCAAGGATAGCGATGCGATCGCCCCGGCTGATTCCTTTTTCTCTCAAAAACCCGTACAAGGTGACTACTGCCGACCCGTATTCCCTAAAAGTGTATGCATCCTCGTCAACAAATCCGGCAAACGGCAGAGTTCCATAGTGTGAAAGACCGTACTTCAGCAGCTCATTCAGAGTAAGTCGATTCAGCTTCATTGACGTTCCTACCAGCTATTGTTGTTCTCCTTTCCATTATATCAGGCCAATCCTATGACCGCCATTCCTACTAGATAAAGAATTACGATAGCTGCGCTTTCGAAGCCGATGTTTGCGACTCCCTGTTTCTGTCTGTGCAGCAGTCCTACCAGTAAAATCGCGGTGAGCAGAATAGTGAGGGTAATCAGGAAGCTTTCGTGCGGGGAAATTGCGTGGTATACCGAGCCCTCGGTGTAGGCGATATCCGCCGCACCGGCAAACAGGGTGTCGAAAATATTGCCGCCGATAATTCCTCCGACCGCCAGAGTTAGCGCACCCCGTCGCACTGCCGCCACTGCGGTGACCAATTCCGGTATGGATGTACCGGCTGCCACCAGCAGGGCGCCTACAAAACTCTGAGACAAACCGGTGTGCCGCATGAGTGCCTGTGAAGAGTCGGTCAGCAGAAACCCGGCTGCGATAATGGCGATTGCGCTGAGGAGGAACGTGGCCGAGACCTTCAGCATCGATTTGTTCTGCCATGAATCAACCTCCGGACGGTCTTTTTTCGTGGCGGAGGTCATGCGCGGGAGCCACATCGGCCGGTCATGCTGGTGGTGAACCATACGAATACCGAAGCCGTATGTTAGAAACATCAGAGGGGTTGCTATATGAATGTGGAAAATATGGATATCCGGACCGATACCGGCCAGCAGCGCAATCGACAACATTATGATCAGCAGGGCACCCTGAGTCATGTTCTCGACGGATGCCGCGGCGTGTTCCAGATTCGATTTTCTGTAGCTGATATCGGCGATTGAGAGGAATACCGTCTGAATTGCAATTCCCCCAAAAGCGTTGGATATTGCCAGCTCGGGTAGTCCCCGGCCGGCAGCCAGCAGAGTTACGGTAAGGCCGGACAGGGAGGTCACTGCCCCGAGCAGCACGGCGCCAACCACCGCCTCACCGAGACCGGTGCGGTCGGCGATGATGTCGGCACTGCGGCTGAGTCCGATCCCGGCATAAGTAATTACCAGCACGGCACACAAAAACAGGCCGACGGTACCGGCCATTCCGGATGTGAGGGTGTTGGAAAGCGAGTTCAACCAGTAGACAACATTCATACTTATGCTAAAGCATAAGATAGAGCGGCAGAACGGTCAACGCCCGCTTACTGCCGGTCACTGCCCTTGGGGCTCAGCGGCGGAGAAACTGGTTCACATTGTCGGCCAGGCTGCGGCCCTGGTTCATTGCTTTTACCACCAGCGAGGCGCCGCTGACCGCATCTCCGGCCGCAAACACACCCTCCTGAGAGGTATGAAAGTGCTCGTCGATGCTGATGGTGCCGCGTTCGTTCAGCTGCAGATCGAAATCCTTCAGCAGTTTAGATGGTTCCACCTGTACGAATCCGGCGGCTATCAGGACCATGTCGATATCCAGTGTGAACTCGGTTCCGGGAATTTCCTGCTGCCGCCAGCGCCCGCCGGCGTCCTTCGTCCAGTCGATTTCGCAGAAAATGCCCTTTTCAATGCTGACTCCGCGGCCGTACAGCTTTTTGGTTTTAATCTTCCATCGGCGTTCACAGCCCTCGTAGTGGCTGGATGAAGTGCGGTAGATTTTCGGGTAGTACGGCCAGTCCGGATTCCAGCTGTGTTCCCACTCATCCGGTTTGGGCATTATCTCGAACTGGTAGACCTTCTTCGCCCCCTGACGGTTGGCCGTCCCAACACAGTCGGCCCCGGTATCCCCGCCTCCGAGCACCAATACGGTTTTATCCTTGGCACTGACGACCTGTTGTTCGGCGATCTCTCCGTAAAGGTGTTGTGTAGACTGGGTCAGGTAATCGAGGGCAAAGTAAACCCCGTCTGACTGACTCCCGGGTACTGGAACGGGCCTGGGAACCCGGCAGCCCATCGCCAGTACGACTGCGTCGTGTTTTCGCTTCAAATAGCGGGCCGACAGATCTTCGCCTACAACAACGTTGGTTTCGAACTCGATGCCTTCCTGCCGGTAGATATCGAGGCGCCGGTCGATAACCGCTTTTTCCAGTTTGAACTCCGGGATGCCGTAGCGCAGTATTCCCCCGGGCTTACTGTCCTTTTCATACACTATTACCTGGTGGCCCATGCGGCGCAGCTGCTGAGCGGCAGCTAAACCGGCCGGTCCGGATCCCACTATTGCCACCTTTTTTCCGGATTCACGCCGCGGCGGCTGGGGTTTTACCCATCCTTTTTCAAAGGCGGTTTCGATGATTGCAATTTCAATCTCCTTGATACTGACCGGAGCATCGTTGATCGAAAGGGTACACGAGCTCTCGCAGGGGGCCGGGCAGATTCGACCGGTGATCTCGGGGAAATTGCTGGTGAGTTCCAGACGGTCGTACGCCTCGTCCCAGAGTCCCCGGTACACCGCATCATTCCATTCCGGAATCAGGTTGGCCAGGGGGCAGCCGAAGGAGTGACAGAAGGGGGTTCCGCAATCCATGCAGCGGGCCGCCTGGTCCTTTAGCTCCTGCCGGGGTAGGCGTTGAATTACTTCGCGATAATCCTTCAGGCGCGTATCGATCTCCCGGTAACCGGAAACCTTCTTTTTGTATCTCAAAAATCCTCTTAATTCGCCCATTCTTAACTCCTTGCTCCTGCTTCGATCTGTTCCGAGCTGTTTACCTGCTCTGCAACCCCTTCGGTTTTCATGAGTGCTATCCTGTAATCCAGGGGCATCACTTTAACGAACAGCGGAAGGATCTCCTCCCAAATTTCCATCAGATGCTGTGCATAACGGCTGCCGGTAAAAGCAATGTGCCGTTCGATGTATTTCCTCAAAAATTCCTCGTCCCGTGTGTCCGTTATCTGCTCCACATCTACCATCTCGAGATTACAGCGCGTGTCGAAGAGCTGGTTTTCGTCGAGTACATACGCTACCCCGCCGCTCATTCCGGCGGCAAAGTTGATTCCGGTCTGGCCCAGTACGATCACCGCTCCGCCGGTCATGTACTCGCAGCCGTGATCGCCGACCCCTTCTACTACGGCGGTTGCCCCGCTGTTGCGGACTGCAAACCGTTCGCCGGCGGTACCGTTGATATACGCCTCTCCGCCGGTGGCGCCGAACAGGTTCACATTGCCGGTGATGATGTTTTTGTTGGCCAGAAACTTGGATTCGGCCGGGGGATAAACGATCAGCTTCCCCCCGGACAATCCTTTGCCAAAATAGTCGTTGGCTTCACCTTCCAGTCTGAAGGTAATCCCCCGGGCCAGGAAGGCGCCGAAACTCTGTCCCGCCGAGCCTTTCATATTGACAGTAATGCAGTCCTCCGGAAGCCCGGATTCGCCGTAACGCCGTGAAACCTCGCTGCTAAGCATGGCTCCGATCGTCCGGTTGTTATTGCGAACCTCCGCCTGCAGAACCACGGGGGTTCCGTTCTCGACAGCCGGGCGGGCCTCCTCGATCAGCCGGGTATCCAGGGCCTTGCTATAATCCGGCTGGATTCGTTCGATGCAACGGATAGGAATGCGATGTTCCGGCTCTGATCCTTCATCAACAGCTGCCTGCAGGAGGCTGGAGAAATCGAGGCCCTTGGCTTTGTAATGATCAATTGCCTTGTTCATGTCGAGCATGTCGACCCGTCCGACCATCTCATCGAAGCTTCTAAAGCCGAGTGAAGCCATTATCTCGCGCACCTCACGCGCCAGAAAAAGCATGAAGTTCATGAGGTGTTCCGGTTTTCCCTTGAAGCGCGTGCGCAACTCCGGGTCCTGGGTCGCAATACCAACGGGGCAGCTATTGAGGTGACATTGCCGCATCAGAACGCATCCGATGCTGACCAGAGTAACTGTGCCGAAGCCGAACTCTTCGGCCCCGAGCAGGGCCGCCGTCACTATATCTTGTCCGGTTCGCAGCTGCCCGTCTACCTGCACACGAATATTCCCGCGGAGGTTGTTTTTCACCAGTGTCTGCTGGGTCTCGGCCAGCCCGAGCTCCCAGTAGGAGCCGGCGTGCCGCAGCGATGACAGGGGTGAGGCGCCGGTGCCGCCCTCGCCGCTGCTAATCAGCACCATATCGGCCTTTCCTTTGGCCACGCCGGCGGCAATTGTTCCAACTCCCACCTCGGAGACCAGTTTCACCGAGACCCGGGCCCGCGGGTTGGCATGTTTCAGGTCGTAGATCAGCTGCGCCAGGTCTTCTATCGAGTAGATGTCGTGATGCGGAGGGGGCGAGATGAGCATGACGCCCGGAGTCGAGTGGCGAACCCGGGCTATGATGTCGTTGACCTTGTATCCCGGCAGCTGGCCGCCTTCCCCCGGTTTGGCCCCTTGGGCCATTTTAATCTGCAGCTCCTCGGCATTTACTATATACTCGCCGGTCACTCCGAACCGGCCCGAGGCGATCTGTTTTACTTTACTGACTGCCGTATCACCGTTTTCGAGGGTTTTATAACGCTGGTTGTCCTCGCCACCCTCGCCGGAGTTACTCATGGCCCCCAGGCGGTTCATAGCAATGGCAATGGTGGTGTGGGCCTCCTCACTCAGCGAACCAAAGGACATCGCCGCCGACGCAAAGCGTTTCACGATCTCCTCCTCCGGCTCTACCTCCTCCAGGGGTACCGCCGTGGCCGCTTTGAACGAGAAAAGACCCCGCAGGCTGCAGAGGTTGTGCTCTACATCGTTTATCTCGGCCGAGTACTCTTTGAAGGCGGTGTAATTACCCTGCCGGACCGCTTCCTGCAGCTTGACAATGGCCAGCGGGGTAAAGCGGTGCTTGGTGGTATTCTTGCGGTACCTGTATATTCCGCCGGAGTCGAGGTGGTCGAGGCGCTTCTCATCAAAGCGAAACCCGGAGTTGTGCCGCTCGACGGTCTCCCTCTCTACCGTTGCAATTCCTATTCCTTCGATCCGGGAGGGGGTTGATGGAAAGTAGTGCTGCATGAAAGCACTGTTGAGTCCGAGGGCCTCGTACATCTGACTGCCGCGATAGCTGCGGAGGGTCGATATACCCATTTTCGACATAACCTTGAGCAGCCCCTTTTTCACCGCGTTGATGTAGTTCTCGGTGGCCTCTTCGATGGTAATGTCTTCGGAGATATAGCCGCGTTGCTTCAGATCGACCAGTGATTCAAAGACCAGGTACGGGTTGATGCCGCTGGCTCCGTACCCAACCAGGGTCGCGAAGTGGTGTACCTCACGTGCCTCCCCGGTTTCTATAATGATTCCGCTGAGATGCCGCTTTCCGCGGGCTACCAGGTGCTGTTGTACCGCCCCCATCGCCAGCAGAGCGGGAACCGGAATAAGATCGGCTTCAATATTTCGGTCGCTCAGTATAACCAGCTCGCAGCCTGCATCTATTTTGTTCTCGACCTCGCTGCAGATTCGCTCCAGAGCCGGTTCCAGTTGGCCTCCCCCTTCTGTGCGGGGAAAGAGTATAGAGACCGTTTCCACCTTGAAATCGGGGATGTAGGTATTGCGCAAATGGTTGAGATCGTCGTTGGTCAATATAGGATGGGCGAGCTTGAGCTGCCGGCAGTGTTCGGGGGTCTCCTCCAGCAGGTTCCGCTCTCTTCCGACAAAGCTCATCAGTGACATCACCAGGCTTTCGCGGTAGGCGTCGATCGGCGGATTGGTTACCTGCGCGAACATCTGTTTGAAATAGTCATACAGGAGCTGCGGCCGCTCGGAGAGCACCGCCAGGGCGGCATCGTTTCCCATCGAGCCGATCGGCTCCTGGCCCTTCAGTGCCATGGGAGCGATGATGTTAAGCATGTCCTCGATGGAGTAGCCGAATGCCCTCTGGCGGGTCGACAAGGTTTCCTTGTCGAGATCTACCGGAGTCGGAAG
Organism: Spirochaetales bacterium; assembly: GCA_021767325.1. The sequence continues at coordinate 2,665 of JAASTM010000023.1, read as the reverse complement.
GCCGAAAAGACCTTTCAGCTCGATCCGGTTTTTCTCCAGCCAGCGCCGGTACGGTTTGCCGCGCGCAACCGCCGCCTTCAAGGCGTTGTCTTTGATGACTCTTTTTCTCTCGGTATCCACCACGAACATTCTGCCGGGGGCCAGGCGCCCCTTCTCGATTACATCCTCAGGGGGAATATCGATCACCCCCACTTCGGATGCCAGTACCACTTGTCCGCTCTTGGTGATGATATACCGGCCGGGCCGCAGGCCGTTGCGGTCCAGAGTTGCCCCGATACGGATTCCGTCGGTGAAGACGATTGCCGCCGGCCCGTCCCAGGGCTCCATTATGGCGGCATGGTATTCGTAGAAGGCTCGCTTGTCCTCGGAAATGTGGTAGCGGGTTCCGAAGGCTTCCGGCACCATCATCATCATCGAATGGGGCAGATCGCGGCCGCCCTGAACCAGCAATTCATACACACTGTCGAAAATGGCCGAATCGCTGGCATCCGGATTCACGATGGGCCGCAGCTTTTCTATTTCATCGCCGAAGTAGGGCGAGGAGATACTGCTCTCGCGGGCTCGCATATTGTTCATGTTACGGCGGAGGGTGTTGATCTCTCCGTTGTGGGCAATGTAACGGAAGGGTTGCGACAGCGGCCAGGAGGGAAAAGTGTTGGTGCTGTAGCGCTGGTGCACCAGTGCAATGGCGCTCTTAAAAGTGGGGTCGACCACGTCGGGATAAAAATCGGTGAACTGGGTCGACACAAACATTCCCTTGTAGACAATGGTTCTGGCGGAGAGAGAGGGGATATAGAACCGGTTGATATCCATACCGTCGGTCTCGGCCCGTTTCTCCATGGTTTTGCGAAGAATATAGAGCTTGCGCTCGAGTATCTCACCCTGAAGCTCATTGAAGCTGAAAAAGGCCTGCCAAATCGAGGGCAGCGACTGTAGAGCCGTTTCCCCCAAGGCCGAAGTGTTGATTGGGACCCTCCTCCAACCGAGAAAACGGCCGCCCTCGTCCTCGGTCGTCTTCTCTACGAGTGTACGGCTTCGGTCGAAATCGTCCTGCCCGGCCGGCAAAAAAAACATCCCCGCCCCGTAGCGTCCGGCCGGCGGAAGCTCGAACTCGAGCTGCGCGCGGAAGAACTCGTCGGGCAGCTGCAGGAGTATTCCCGCCCCGTCACCGGTTTTCATGTCGCCGCCTACTGCTCCGCGGTGTTCCAGGTTGATCAGCGCGCGAATACTGTTTTCAATAATCGAGTGTGTTTTCTCTCCGTTGATGTTGGCGATAAAGCCGACTCCGCATGCATCGTGTTCAAATCGGGGGTCGTACAGTCCGGTGGGATGCTTCATGTTATCCTCCTTGCTTTGTTAAAATAATGGAATGTATGAATATTAAAATCAAGTATAGTACGGACGAATTCTGTATATTTATACATAAATTTTGTATTTATATCTATATTTACAAAGAAGGGTGTTGTGGATACAATTAGTTCAATTAAAACAAGGATTTAATTGTAACCGCATGAACTTTTCCCAGCTCCGACCTCTGATGAAAATTGCACTGCCGCTCATGGCTGGAAACCTGGTACAGACTCTCTACAATCTTACCGATGCCTTTTTCCTCGGGAAGCTGGGCAGCGCCGAACTCTCGGCACCCACGATTGCCTTTCCGATTATCTTTTTCCTGATTCTGTTTGGTATAGGCCTGTCGATGGCCGGGACTACGCTGATTGCCCAATCACACGGGAAGGGGAGCCGTGAGCGTGTAGATTTTTATCTGGGCCAATCTACTACAATTCTCCTTTTCACCGCTCTGCTGATTGCTCTGGCGGGAATCGGCTTGTCCGAGCCCCTGTTAAAACTGCTGCAGACCCCGCAGAATGTCTTTGCCTTTACCCGGGACTACATGCTGATCGTCTTTGCGGGGCTGCCGTTTATGTTCGGTTTCTTTGTGATGCAGAGCGCCATGCAGGGAATCGGGCGCACCGTGGTCCCGCTGATCATCCAGGTGATAACCGTAGGTTTGAATATCGCACTTGATCCGCTTTTAATCTACGGAATCGGGTTTTTCCCCTCCTGGGGGGTCCGGGGAGCTGCGGTGGCAACAGTGGTTGCGCGGATTATCGGCTCCTGCATTGCATTCTATATTCTGATTCAGGGCCGGTACGGGATGAAGCTGAAACTGGAGCACATGCGGCCGAGGCTGCAGTCGGTTCGCCTGTTTCTGCGGATAGGGCTGCCGTCCTCCTTCGGACAGGCGGTGTCGGCACTCGGTTTTACCGTACTGCAGGGGCTGGTAAACTCGTTCGGGACTGCGGTAATCGCGGCCTTCGGAGTAGGCAACCGGCTGATTGGTCTGTTCAATATGCCGGCCATGGGAATATCGAGGGCTACCACCTCCCTGGTCGGTCAGCGGCTTGGAGCGGAAGACCCGGACGGAGCCCGGCAGGTGGTGGTGCTGAGCATTCTCTCCATTCAGGCCTTTATTCTGCCGGCAATGGTACTGGCCTTCTTCTACGGCAGCTCGTTTATCCGTTTTTTCGTGGATGATCCGGAGACGATGCGCTACGGGGCCGAACTATTCAGGGTGGTTGCACCGTCGGTAGTACTGTTCGGCTTTTTTCATGCGACCATCGGGGCTTTTCAGGGGGCCGGCGATACCAGGCCGGTTATGTAC
>JAASTM010000513.1 GCA_021767325.1 Spirochaetales bacterium | reverse complement strand
TTATTCAGTATCCTTTTCATAGGTACCTCCTTTGTTTTCTACTGTATAATATAAGCATAACTCAAATAAATCCAAATTTCACCCCTGTTTTTCGAAGCTTGGTGGGAAAATTTCAGTAAATATAAGGCTTCAAACGAAATATGAGGAAAAAAATCATGAAAGTTTTTTTGAGAAATGCAACTTACTCTACAGTAGTACTATAGAACAAAAGCAGCACCAATTTTCGAACAGCTATGCGGTATACTCGCTGCCGGTCTTGCCTGCCTTCAACAGGGCACCTCCAAGGGCCAAGCCCACAATCCCGGGAATAAAAGCAGCCGCGTCGAGTTTCAGCACTGCGGCCAGCACTAAAGTAGCAATACTCATTGCGATTACGATTGAAGTATTTTTCATATTAGCCTCCGCTATATCATACTATAAAAGTTATTTATATCGATATAAATATACTTATAAAGCAGAGCAGAGTCAAGCAAGGGAGGCTCAACTTGAGGAAAGATAAAAAAGCGTCTCCGGAGAAGCATTAGCGACACCAGACTCACGTCCGCTCTAACGGGTGCCACTATGAAAAGAGCCTCCATCTGGGTATGGAGGCTCTAAAGAAGAGTGTATGGTTTGGCAAAGCTGTACCACTTCACCAAGGAGTGCTCACAAGAAAGCATCGTCTTTAGGTAGAACCGTTTTTGAACACTCCCTGGTCCTCTGCATTTTTCTGGGCTTTTAACAGGTGTGTGCGCATTTGAAGAGCCGCTTCATCGGGTTTACCGGCCTCTATTGCCCGGTAGATTTTCCAGTGGTCCTCCAGACTCATCATCGGCTGCCCTTCAATACTGAGGGTCGTCTCCCGGGTGCGGCTCAGGAGTCCTTTAGAAACCTGCAGCATTTTCAAAAACACCGTATTATGCGTCGCCAGTGCAACAGCATCATGGAACGCATTGTCTCCGTCTAAGCCGATCTTTTTTTTCTCGATTTCATGCTGCATTAGCTTGAGACTTTCCCGGATCTTCTGTAGATCCTCCTCACGTCGCTGCTCGGCGGCAATGCGAGCGTACTCCGTCTCGATGACCAGCCGGAAATCAAGCATTTCCAGAATGATTTCGTGTTCGGCGCCCAGCATGTCGGAAACCGGATCGATAATACCGTCGATGGTAATCTCCTTTACATACGTACCGCCGTTTACCCCGACATGTGATTCAATAAACCCCATATTCCCCAGGGTCCGCAGAGCCTCACGGACAGAGGCTCTGCTCACCTGGAGCTGTTCGGCAAGATCCCGCTCATTCGGAAGCTGATCTCCCGGCTTATAAGTTCCGTTCTTGATCGCAGTTTTGATGCGCTCCAAAACCTGCTCCGAGAGTCGGCTCCGTTTTATCGGTTCCATCTTGCCGCTGCCCACTTTTTATCTTCTCTCTACTTCTTTCAACGCCCAGTCAAAGGCTGCGTTTATGAGCTTCTGATCGGGTTCTTTGATGTAGCCGTCCTCTATCATCCGGGCTACCAGTCCCCGGGAGTATTTTATGTCCTGCATGGTGCGGTTATACACATCGTCCCAGCTCATCTCAACTCTCGCCAGCCCCTCTTTGACCGACTGAACCGCTACATCGGCGGCCTCATGCGGAAACACATCGGTTTCCTCCATTGTGGCGATGATATTGTCCGGAGTAATTCCCCGCTTTTCGGCAAAACGGGCCAGAGAAGTCGCGGCTTCAATTGCCATCTGGTCGGATATCTTCTTCGAACGGGTCAGCAGAGCTCCCTTCAAAATGCCGGGAAAACCGACGGAGTTGTTCACCTGATTGGGAAAATCTCCGCGGCCGGTGGCTACGATAAAGGCGCCGGCTTCCTTGGCGGCATACGGGTAAATCTCGGGTACCGGATTGGCGCAGGCAAAGACGATTGGCTTACTGCCCATCAGCTTGATCGAGTCGGGATGCACTACATCGGGACCGGGTTTGGAAAGCGCGATCAGGGCATCCGCTCCCTTCATCGCCTCGTCGAAGGAGTCGATCTTCTTGAGGTTGGTAGTCTGGCAGAGCTCCCATTTGCGGTAAAAGCGCGGGTCTTGCTGCACATCCTTCCGGCCGCTGTGCAACGCGCCTTTGGAATCGAACACGATCACATTCTCGGGCTTGGCTCCGGCGGTTATCACAATCCGGGCAATAGTTGCATTGGAAGCACCTGCGCCGAGGAATACCAGTTTCACATCATCCATTTTCTTGTCGGCGAGTTTAACCGCGTTGATCAGTCCCGCCAGAGTCACACAGGCGGTTCCTTGTGCGTCATCGTGCCAGACGGGTATCTCGGTCTCTTCCCGCAGAGTGTCCAGAACCTTGTAGCAGTTCGGCTGGGAGATATCCTCCAGGTTAACCGCCCCGAATGCCGGTTGGGCCATTTTGACGAAATCAATAATCTTGTCGGGATCATGCTCGCCCTTTTCATTGCGGCTGTCGATGGTAAGGGCGGTGGCATCGATTCCGCCCAGATACTTCATCAGAAAGGCCTTACCTTCCATAACGCCGAGTCCACCCGGGGGAGTACAGTTGCCGTCACCCAGCACCCTGGTCGAATCACTTATAACCGCAACATAATTACCGCGGTTGGAAAGTTCGTAGGACTGGTCGTTGTCATCCCGAATCGCCGTTGAAATTTTAGAAACACCGGGGGTATACCATACATTGAACCAGTTAAAACCGAATACCCCCGCTTTAGGAAGCGTCTGCATCTTGCCGCCATAGAATCTATGGGTATCTACGGACAGTTTTTTGAGAAACAGGGTTTTCGCCTGTGCAATTTTGGCCTCATCGAGTCCTTTGTCTCTCAGTTCGTCGTTTACATTCGACAGTTGTTGATTGATCATCGCATTCTCCTTCTTGCTTACTC
>JAASTM010000512.1 GCA_021767325.1 Spirochaetales bacterium | reverse complement strand
AGTATCGGCCGCAGTCCATCGGGATTGCGGCTTTTTTTTGCGGAACCGGGTGTTCTGCAATCGTTGGATGAGCCGCGGGAGCATACGTTGTATGCCTGCGGCTTTTTTTTCGGGTCGCTGTACTCCACTCAGAAGAGAGGTGAGTGCAGGATGAGTATGAACAAGGAGGTTCAGGATGTTTAGTTCAGACCTGGAAATTCAGAAGGTTGCCGATGAGCAACACAAAGATCTTCTCAGAGCTGCCGAGCAGCACAGAAGAATCCGTAGCAACAGGATCAGCAGCCACCGCAAGCTGCGCTTGTGGGTGGGAAACCAGCTGATCGTGCTGGGAGAACGCATGAAGGGGGATGTATAAACCATGACCTGCGTTTCGTTTCGACAACAGCAGTTGTCCGGCATGCCGGACGGCTGCTGTTTTAGTATGACATATCGGCAATAGAGTTGCTGATTTCTTGGCCGAGGGTATTTACCATCTGGCGCAGCTTATCTTCCGGACTGCTGCCGTACTGGGTGAAGAGAACCTCGCCCGTTTCCAGCCGTATAACCCGCGCGTCCAGTTCTACCCGTTCTCCGAAGCGGCTCACACTGCCGACAATAATGATTTCGGAGTTCAGCAAGTTGCCGATTTCTATAGACTCTTCGGTTGAAGTATACCCGGACATCTGATATTTCGACTCTTCCAGAATCGAGTTGATCTGGCTCCGTTCGATTACTGTTACTGAAGGTGAGTTGGCCACGGCGGTAATCAGCATCTCGGAAAGGGCTGCACCGAGACCGAGTTCTTCAGCCGGAGGATTCGTCTCTTCGAAGGGAAACACTACCGTGCGGCGGGGAGCTACGTTGGCGGCCTTTTGCCGTGGTGTCTGTTCCCGGTCTGTAGCTGTCTCGGGGGAAGCGGATGCCGGGTCGATCTCGGTGAGTATTCCCCGCAGTGTATCGGCGAAATTCTCGTTGACCGTGCCCAGAAACTGATTTATGCGCCGTTTCAACAGTTCTTGGTAACCGCTGGCGATGCCGGTAGCCAGCAGATTGGCGCCGCTTCGCACACCCACCGGCTCGAGGGTTATAGTGCTGTTGGTGGTTTCCAGCTCGAGGGTGCCGGAGTTTTCACTACCGATGTAACCGACAAACTCTTCGGCATTCCGCTCTAATAGAGTGACCGGAAGGTTGTTGATGTTGAAATAGCCGTTACTGGTTTCCAGATCGATGTTGAGGTTTTCCGGCGGGATAATGGCATGAATATCGGCATTGGTAGTGGCAGCCGAATAATTTATGATGCGGCCGCGGCGCTTGACTATGTTGACCGGGCCGTTGCTGGTTTCTATATCCAGTAGCCGGCCCGGATTGATTACAAATACTTCCGTGTTTTCGAGCTCGGCTTCGATATCCCCGAAAACCTCCGAGAGTAGTAGAGTGCCGTTGCTGTTTTCCACGTATACACGGGTAGTATGCGGCACGGTAAGACGGAACTTTTCCGCATTGTCCACTTCCAGATACAGGGTGTCTCCCTCCCGGTCGTAGGCGCTCGGGGTGTCGAACAGAACCACTTCGCCCCGCTGTTCCCCTTTAATAGCGATATTCGAGTTGGAGGCCTCTATCTCAACGCTGCGAATTCCCTGCACATCCTGAGGTCGTTGACCGGGGGAAGTCTTCTGGTAGGGGGGCTCTGTGGCACAGGCCCCGAAAATAAGTGATACAGCCAGTAAAAGCAGAATTTTTCTCATATGTGCAGATGGTACGAATTTAGATTGGCAGCGTCAATACCACCGGCGGTCTATAGTTTACGCAGAGCCCAGGCTATCCTCTGGGCGGCGGCTACCAGCGTGAGAGCGGCCATAATATAAAAAAGATACAGCAGGTATTGGGGCAGCAGGAAGAACAGCGTGAAAAAAATAACTGTTTCGGTGCCGCCGATCAGCCCCTCCGGCATGGTGACCGCGGTTACCTCGCGGGTACCTGCCCGCCCGCGCTTTTCCAGGAGAGCCGAGAGGTACATCCATGCACCGGCGTTGATGTAAAAGGATGCTAAGAGCACCGCCGCCGCGGTAAGTGCGCCTTCTGCCGGTGACTGAAGGGCGAATGTGATCGGGAGGGCGGCGTAGATCAGAAAATCGGCCATTATGTCGATGTAGCCGCCTATATCGCTGCTCTTGCCGGTGACCCTGGCTACCGCTCCGTCCAGCCCGTCGGTAATGCGATTGAGAATCCATAGTATCAGCGCGGCCCCCAGACGGTCATAGAACACCGCCGCCACCGAGGCGACCCCGAGCAGCAGGGAAATAAGAGTGACTGCATGCGGCGATAAAAACCGTCCGATTAATTTCGCAAATGGATCTAACAACTTGTCTTTTAATGGACGTAATAAGATATCAAACATTTTTTTTCACCTTCCGTCGTATTACTGGTACCAAGCTTAATAAACCGAGCAGGGCTAACGCAAGCAGGATCTGTGGCGACAGCAGACTCTCTCCGGGTTCGATGGTAGTACCGGAATAGCCGAGGTAGGCGTAGACGAAAGAGCCGGGGATTATTCCGAGTGCAGTGGTCCACAAAAAGGTGAGCACCGGAATTTTGGTAAAGCCGGCAAACAGATTGATAAGAAAGAAGGGGAATATCGGGATCAGGCGCAGGGTGAGCAGATAGTTGGTGCCGTTTTGCGCGATTTCACTGTTAAAGCGTTCGAGCCTGTCAGGGTACTTTTCCTGAATAGAGTTCCCGAAGAGAAAGCGGGCGGCCAGGAAGACGAGCAGGGCACCGGTGGTTGCGCCGATGTTTATCAGCAGGAGGCCGATGAAGGGACCGAACAAAAATCCGCCGATGAGCGACAGTACTGTGGCACCCGGGATGGAGAGGGCTACCGAGACGATATAAACCCCTGTGAAGGCT
>JAASTM010000511.1 GCA_021767325.1 Spirochaetales bacterium | reverse complement strand
TTTATGTTTCCTTTAGAATCTGATCCACCCGGTCGGTCTGCTCCCAGGTAAAATCATCGCGCCCGAAGTGGCCGTAGGCGGCGGTCTGCTCATAGATCGGCTGCAGCAGATCCAGACTGCGCACGATGCCGGCCGGGCTCAGGTCGAAGACCTTCGGGATAAGCGCCTCGATCTGCTCCTCGGGGATGCGGGCCGTTTCAAAGGTATCCACCATCACTGAGACGGGGTGCGGCACCCCGATGGCGTAGGCCAGCTCCACCTCGCAGCGATCGCAGAGCTCCGCGGCCACCAGGTTCTTGGCAATGTAGCGGGCCATGTACGCCGCCGAGCGGTCCACCTTGCTGGGATCCTTGCCGCTAAAGGCGCCGCCGCCGTGCCGGCCCATTCCGCCGTAGGTATCCACAATAATCTTGCGCCCGGTCAGCCCGGAGTCGCCGTGGGGCCCGCCGGTCACGAAGCGCCCGGTGGGGTTGATGTAGTATTTGGTCTTTACGTCCAGCAGGCCGCTGTCCCCCAGGGCCGGCTCGATCACATGCTTCTTCAGGTCAGCCTCGATCTGCTCCACCGTTACGTCGGGGTTGTGCTGGTGGCTGATGACGATCGCGTCGATGCGCTTGGGCTCGGCCCCCTCGTACTCCACGGTCACCTGGCTCTTGGCGTCGGGGCGCATCCAGCCCAGACCGTCGGTCTTACGTACCTCCGCCGCCTTCATCAGCAGCTTGTGAGCGAACATAATGGGCGCCGGCATCAGCTCCGCTGTTTCGCGGCAGGCGTAGCCGAACATCATGCCCTGGTCGCCGGCCCCCTGCTCGTGGTAGGGGTTTTCGGTGGCGTTTACTCCCTGCGCGATGTCCGCCGACTGGCTGTGGATGGTATCCAGGATGGCCATCGACTCGTAGTCCAGCCCGTACTCCGCCCGGTCATAACCGATGCGCTTGACCACATCCCGCACCACGTCCTGCAGATTCACAAAGGTCTCGGTGGTGATCTCGCCGCCGATCAGCACCATGCCGGTGGTGGTAAAGGTCTCGCAGGCCACATGGCTGGACGAATCGTCCCGCAGACAGGCGTCCAGTACCGAGTCCGAAATCTGATCGCATATTTTATCCGGATGGCCCTCGCTCACCGACTCCGATGTAAACAGAAAGTTTCGCTCTCTCACTCTTGGCTCCTTTTCGGCGCGTGCCTCGCGTGCCGGCCCGGGTGTGCTGCCGGCGGCCTGCCGATCTGTTTCTGCAGAAAAGTATAATAGATAAGTATCTCAATGTGAACGGTAGAAATACATAAGTAAATGCGTTAACCTTCTAAGTGTGAGTATAGAGTGTTTTATCCGCTGGGCTAAAGGTTCTAAGCGCAGCTCGCAGTACGAAGAACCTGAAGAAAGGAAGGCACATACAGAGAACGGCCCGTTTGTGATTGAGGATTTCGATGCCAAAGAGCTGTTCAATCGTGAATGGGATGTGCCGATCTACGGCCCCATCCGGCCGGCTGCTGAAATTGACAAAACCGGCGGTTCTGAGTAGGCTTACTGCGACCTAGCAAAAAACGTGATCCGATACATGAGGCTTTACAGTGATTTATAATAACCTGACCGTTTTGGGTTTTGCTATTCTTTTCCCCCTCCTTTTTAACTTGGTTTTTACCCCTTTACTCCTCAAGCTGGCACACCACAAGGAGTGGTACGACGATGTGGACCACCGCAAGATTCACACCGGTGACATCCCCCGAATCGGGGGGGTGGGAATCTTTATTGCCGCCGCGGTGACCATCCTGCTCACCCTCGGCTTGGCCGGCCGCACCGCCGGGCTGCAGGCACTCGAGCCCGCCTCTATGTCGAGCTGTGTCGTATTACTGATCGGCCTGATCATCATTCATGCCGTCGGCCTGCTGGACGATTTTGCAAATCTGCGTCCGCTGTACAAACTATATGGACAGCTGCTGGCAACTCTCATCGTGGTGCTGGCGGGATACCATTTCCGCACACTCTATCTGCCCTTTGTTGATGTGGTCATTCCGCTCGGTTTTGGAGGTCCGGTACTCACTTTCCTCTGGATTCTGGGGGTGACCAATGCAATCAACCTGATCGACGGGCTGGACGGCCTGTCCGGCACCATCGCTACGGTTGCGGCCTTTTTCCTGGGCCTGGGAGCCGCGGCGGTCGGCAGTCTTCTGCCGGCCATTTTCGCATTCGCCCTGTTCGGTGCACTGGTTTCCTTCCTGGCTTTCAACCTTCCCCCGGCAAAACTGTTCATGGGTGACTCCGGCAGCCTCTTCCTGGGCTACTTTCTCTCGACCCTGCCGCTGTTCGCGTTTCAAGGCGAGACCGGCGGCAAAGCCCTGCCCTTTGCCATGAGTCTGGTACTCATCCCCATCATGGATACCATCGGGGCTATTCTGCGCCGCAAGCGCAAGAGCATACCCTTCCACGCTCCCGATAAAGAGCATCTGCATCACAAGCTGCTGAACATCGGATGGAGCAACCGGACCATTCTTGTGATTGTAGCTGCAGTTACCATTGCACTTGGCACTCCTGCCTACCTCTGGCTGCTCACCGATCACATACTGTGGTCCTATATCCTGTCAGTTCTGTGGGTCGCTCTGATCGTGAGTTTTTACATTCTCCATCACGCCCACCACAACAACACCGAATCATAAAAAAACCGCCGAGTAGGCTGCGTTTTCACAGTACCCGGCGGTTCATAATTCTCAAGCCCGCAGGCTTCTTAGCGGCGGCCTCCGCCTCCGCCTCCACCTCCGCGATAGAGGATGCGGACCTGTTTGTAGAGTCCGTCGCCCTCGCTCTTGGTTTCGATGTCTTTCATGTCGTTGAGGGTGGTGTGCACCAGGCGCCGTTCGAAGGGGTTCATCGGCTCGAGCAGCCGTGACC
>JAASTM010000022.1 GCA_021767325.1 Spirochaetales bacterium | reverse complement strand
GGAATGATTTTCGAGCGGTCTTCATAATCCCGGGGAACATGCAGCAGCAGATCGGCTACCGAAACCACCCCCATACCCGCCATTTGCGCGGCGGTACGGGGGCCGACTCCTTTGAGTTTTGTAACCGAATGCCTCAGTTCCCCTAATAGCATATCCGCTCAGCCAGGTCGCCCTAGAAGGGCAGCGACTGAAACAGGCGCGCCAGGTGGTATACGAGAAAGTTGCCGATGATCGAAACCACCAGCAGCGAAGCTCCGCTTATGGCCAGTCCGGTCTGCAGGGTCAGAAAGCGGCGCTTGAAAAAGGTGTTGTGAATCCAGTTCAGCAGCGGCGTAATGATCATATCAACCGTGCGGATAAAGGGATTGACCGTATTCGCATTGATCAGACCGGCGACGAAACGAATGACGATCAATACGATGAAGAGGGTAATCAGGAATGAAACCGCCGACCAGAGGCTGTTGAGAACGATTGCCAGAACCAGTCCGACGGAGATCGTACCGTAGACGGCCAGGCGGTTGAGGATGTTTAGTACGACCACCAGTACCAACAGGCCGGCGATCGGTGAGAAGTCCACGCTTCCCATTTGCAGAAAGCGGAACCGCCGAAAATAGTTGAGGTAGGGATCGGTAAGCGACCGTATAATCTCATACGGCCGGCCGTAGTACACCCCGCTGAACCAGGTCAGCAGTACCCGTACGAAAATCAGAATCATGTAGAGGCTTAGAATTCCGCCTAATATTCTTGCAACAACTGTCATTTCTGTCCTTCCTTCACTCCCTTTCCGGGTTTATCTATGCGGTCCAGATATCCTCGATAGTAGGATATCTGCGCAGCTCCTCCAGCACATCTCTCGAAGAAGAGAGGGTTATCTGACTGGAGGCCTTGATAACCGTCTCGTCCAAATGGAGGTAGAGGGGGCAGGTGCCCTTGTGGTCGAAGAGGTATGAGCGCAGGTTGTACAACTCCTCCTCCGACATAGTATTACGTTCGAGCCGGATATGAATTTCCCGGGTCTCGATCTCTTTCAGCTCCTCCGGCTGGATAATGGTCTCTACTATGAACTTCGGATCTCCCCGGCTCAGGTCTACCCGTCCGCTGCAGGCCAGAATGCTGTCCACCTCGATCTCTTCGCGATGCTGTTCCCACTGGTCCGAAAAGACCACCACTTCGATGATCCCGTTGTAGTCCTCTATCTGCAGGAATGCCATCGGGCGGCCCTTTTTGGTGAAGATGGAGCGTACACTTGTCACGATTCCAAGAATCGAATATTTGGCATTGGCTACGAAGTGGTCGGGCCGACCGAGGTCTATATTCACCGCCCGTTTCCAGGTTTCCCGGTAGGTGTCCAGTGGATGGCCCGAAACGTAGAACCCCAGCAGGGCCTTCTCCTGCTGGAGACGCTCCTGAGTAGGCCACTCGTCGTACTCTTCGAAGTCGAAGCGCTCCATCTCCTCCTGCTGAGCCCCCTCGAACAGCGATGTCTGCCCGAATTGCTCGCGCTCCTTCTTTTTCTGAATGAACTCCAGCGCGTTCTCGAGGTTTTCCATCAGGGTAGCCCGGGCCTGTCCAAGGCAGTCGAAAGCTCCGCACTGAATCAGGGTTTCGATGACCTTCCGGTTCACCGCCCGCAGATCGACTTTGTCGAGAAAATCGATGAAATTCTCATACGTTCCTTCCGCCGCCCGGGCCCGCAGTATCTCTTCAACCGCGCTTTTGCCCACATTCTTTACACCGACCAAGCCGTAAACGATTTTTCCGTCGCTGACCGAGAAGTCGCGCTCCGACAAATTGATGTTCGGCGGCAGGATTTCAATGCCCATATTGGCCGTCTCGGTGATGTAGATTGACAGCTTGTCGGGATTGTTGATTTCATTGGTGAGGTTGGCCGCCATGAACTCGGCCGGGTAGTTGGCCTTCAGATAGGCGGTCTGGTACGCAACCACCGAATATGCGGCGGCGTGGCTCTTGTTGAAGCCGTACTGGGAGAAGGGTTTCAGCATCTCGAAGATATTCTCGGCGTGCTGCTTGCTGTGTCCCTTTTCCACCGCTCCGTTGATGAAGTCGACTTTCATCTTCTCCATCTCTTTGATTTTCTTCTTACCCATGGCCCGCCGCAGGATATCCGCTTTTCCCAGGGAGAAGCCGCCGATGATCTGCGCTACCTGCATTACCTGTTCCTGGTAGACAATGACCCCGTAGGTCGGCTTGAGCACCTCTTCCAGGCTGGGGTCGGGATACTGGATCTCCTGTTGGCCGTTCTTACTGGCGATAAACTGCGGAATGTACTGCATCGGACCGGGCCGGTACAGGGCGTTTAAAGCGATCAGGTCCTCGATGGTCTCCGGTTTGGCCTGCCGCAGAATATTCTGCATACCCGAGCTCTCGAACTGAAAGATACTGGTACTTTTACCCTCGCCCAGCAGCTCGAAGGTTGTTTTGTCGTCCTCCGGGATTTTTTCTATATCGAAATCAATACCGCGCGTGCGGATCAGTTTTTCGGTGTTTTTGATCAGTGTGAGGGTTTTCAGGCCCAGAAAGTCCATCTTTACCAGCCCGCACTCCTCCAGCTGGTCCATGGTGTACTGGGTCGAGATTGCGCTGGTCCGGGGATCGACGTACAGCGGGACGTATTCGGTCAGCGGCTCGCGGCCAATGACGACCCCGGCGGCGTGGGTGGATGCGTGCCGGGAGAGTCCCTCCAGCGTGCGGGCGGTTTGAATCAGCTCGGTGTAGGCCCCGCCCTGTTCCTCCACCTCCTTCAGACGCGGCTCGGCTTCAATCGCCTTGTCAATGGTAATGCCCAGGTCTCCCGGGACCAGCTTGGCAATTCGGTTGGTCTCCGACAGGGGGATGTCCAGCACCCGCCCTACATCCCGCAGCACCGCCTTGGCCTTCAGGGTACCGAAAGTGATGATCTGGCCCACCTTGTCCTTACCATACTTCTCGGTTACGTAATCGATCACCTCACCGCGCCGTTCGAAGCAGAAGTCGATGTCGAAATCGGGCATGGATACACGCTCTGGGTTCAAAAAACGCTCGAACAGCAGGTTGTACTTCAGCGGCTCGATGTTGGTAATGCCCAGGGCGTAGGCAACAATCGAACCGGCCCCGGAGCCTCGGCCAGGTCCCACCGGGATACTGTGCCTGCGGGCAAAATCGATAAAGTCCCAGACTATCAGAAAGTAGCCGGGAAAGCCCATGGAGTTGATGATACCGAGTTCGTGCTCAGCCCGCTTTCGCAGCTCCTCCGTGACCGCACCGTAGCGCTCCTTCAGCCCCTCGATGGTCAGGTGGTGCAGGTAATCCTCCAGCGATTCGAACTCCGGGGGAATTTCGTAATGCGGCAAAATCGGGCCGGGCAGGGGGATCTCGAGATCGCATTTAGCGGCCAGCTCGACGGTATTTTCCAGGGCTTCGGGAACATGCGTGAACAGGCTCTCCATCTCCGCCGGGCTCTTCAGATAGAACTGGTCGGAGTCGAATTTGAGCCGGTCGCTCTGATCCTTCTTTTTGTTGGTTCCGATGCAGATGAGGATATCCTGGGCGTTGGCATCTTCCCGCTTGATGTAGTGGATATCGTTTGTCGCAATCAGCGGCATTCCGGTTTCTTTTGACATTTTGACGAGAGACTGGTTGACCGTTTTCTGTTCGGGAATACCGTGGTCCTGCAGCTCGAGGTAGAAATTTCCCTGGCCGAAGAGGCGCTCATAGTAACGGGCCTTTTCCACCGCCGCTTCATATTTATCATCCATAATCAGCTGCGGGATTTCGCCGGCCAGACAGGCACTGGCACCGATCAGTCCGCCGGAGTATTTCTCCAGCAGCTCGTCGTCTATACGGGGTTTGTAGTAGAAACCTTCGGTATAGGCCCGGCTGGAGAGCTGCATCAGGTTTTTGTAGCCCTGTTGATTGCGCGCAATGACCAGCAGGTGATAATAACGGTTCTTCTGCTCCGAGCCCTTCTTATCGAAGCGGGACTCCGGCGCAACATAGAATTCACAGCCGATAATCGGCTTTATATCGTGGGCTCTACAGGTTTTGTAAAACTTCAGCACACCGAACATATTGCCGTGGTCGGTGATCGCCAGCTGATCCATCCCCAGGTCGGCGGCGGTTTTGACCATCTTTTCAATATTGGCAGCTCCGTCCAGAAGCGAGTAGTCGGTGTGATTATGTAAATGGACGAATTTAGACATGCAAGAACTCCTTAGTCAAAATATACCGGATGGACACGAAGCCGTAAAGATATTGAAAAGATATTGACTAGTAAAATAGCTCCGAGGTGGGCTCGTGGAGCGCACTCAAATACCACTGCAGCAGCCTGAGGGCCCGTTGTTTTTGAAAGAGGGTCACGTCGCCGGGCAGTCCCATCAGAGAACTCCGGAAGAGACTGCGCGCCTCGGAGCGGATTCGTTCGCTCAGCGGGACCTTTTTTCCGGTAATCAGGGTTTCCAGCTCGCGGTCCCGCAGCACCGAGCGCCCTAGAAAGGTGAAGGCCGCTCGAAAATCGGTGACCTCGCCCTTTTTTACATCGCTGAGAGCGCTGAAGGTGAGGGATGATTTCGGCTTCGTGAAGGGATCGCCGATGCGCTGGTAAAACTGCAGGTTCCAGTCGACGAAGGGTATGCGAATGCGGCTGATCAGCTCGCCGCGCTCCAGAGCCGGTTCCCCGGTTTTATTGAACAGACGGGGTATCTGTACCCAGCGGCTGTTGCCGAGTTTACGCAGTTCTACCCGCGCATCCAGAATAGTCAGCGGGCCGAATGTATTCAGCCGGCGGGGGCGATGACCGAGATTTCCTCCCAGTGTGCCCATGTTACGGATGGCCGGGTGGGCGATGTTGTGAAGGGCATGGGTAAAGGCTTTCGGCAGGACGTGTTGGCCGACCTTCAGAATTCGGCTGATAGGAACACATGCGCCGATTTCAAAATAGCGTTCGGTCCGGCTGATGCGCTGCAACTCCGGAATTCGGTTGATATGCAGTACAATCTCCGGTAGATCAAGCGGACCGTCGTGTTTCTGTTCGCGGGCCAGAGCGGTCCCCCCGGCAATCAGAAGCGCCTGCGGATACTCCTGATAGGTTCGCAGGAGTTCACCGACTGAGGTAGGCTGAAAGACTTTGCTCTCATTCATGCAGACGCCTCCGCCTGTACTCGCCGGCCCGGATAACCCCGCGGGCCAGATTGTTGAAATTGGTGCAGGGGCAATAGGTGCCGGAAAATGCCTCCAGTACCTCCTGGGTGTTCGGATCAACCGTGCTTTCCAGGATGGACTGGGTAATGACGACTTTGGCCGGCAGACAGTAGGTGCAGGGGTAGGCCTGTTCGTCATGAAAACCCGAGATTATATCGTTGTACTCCAGGGTCTTGACGATTCCCTCATAGGTGTAGATCGAACCGCCCTGGGCGGCGAAAGCCGGCAGCAGACAGGAATAGACCAATTCGCCGTTGAACAGCACCGCACAGTTGCCGCACTGACCGTCGTAGCAGGCCGGATGCAGGCTCCGTACCTGCAGATCCCGGTGCAGGAGATCGACCAGCCGGGTGGAGGTATGCGCTTCGGCTTCAATCGCATTGCCGTTCAATGTGAATCTTATTCTCATGAAGGTTCCTCCAGATAGCTCTGAATAGTCTCGGAGGTGAGGGGGATACGGTCGAAGTAGACCCCGGTCGCCTGGCTCAGAGCGGTAACAAAAGCCGCCGGCACCAGTGATTCGGCTATTTCGTTGATCCCTCCCGGTAGTCCCTTGGCGCGGTTCGCAAACACCACCGATACCGGGGGCAGCCGCAGGTTCGGAGTTTCATGCCCTTCGATCACATAGTCCTGGTAGTAGCGCGGAGTAACTTTCTGTTCTCCCATCGCCCATGCCAGGGCCTCATAAATACCCCCCTCTGCAATCGAGACAGCATACTGAGTGTCGTACACCAGTCCGCAGTCGAAGGCTGCCCATACCCCGCGTACTTCCGGAACCAGGGTCAATGGGTCGAGCTGCACTTCGGTTACCACGGCTCCCCATGAGAAGTTTTGGAACGGCAGGCCCGTGCAGGTGGAAGCGTCCCAGGTCGATTTTCTGGAGGCGATAATATTGCGGCGTACCTCGATGGGCAGTGGTTTGTTGAAGCGCTGCTTGCGGATGTAGTTGCAGCAGCGGTCTACCAGACTGGTGTACACAGTCACCGGCATGCCCAGCATCATCGGTCCTGAATCGGGCAACGAATCGGTGTTACCGGAAGCGATCTCCACTGATTCTGGTGAGATCCCCAATGTCTCGCCGACCCGGCGCTTCCAGATGGTTTTAATAGCTTCGGGGATTGTCATGGTTCCGCATTCGATGGTCAACTGGTCCTTTTTATCCAGGGTGGCCCGGATTCCCCAGTTTCCGCCGCTGGCCGGTTTGTCAGTGAATCCGTTTCCGGCGAATCCGGTGGCAATACCGATGCCCCGCAGAAACCTGCGGGAGGCCTTGACGGAATTGCGGCGTTTGCGGATCTGTTCATACGCCGAGTGTTTGCGGTAGAAATCCGACTGCTCGATTACCGTATCTACCAGTTTCTCCAACGGCATGTTGGGTACGTGCACTCCGGTAATGATGTGCTTGTCTTTTGTGTGGCTCTTCTTCCAATCGCCGGGATTGAGTTGCGAAAACTCTGCCAGCCGCGAAAAATGCACCTCCGTAGCAAACAGGCTCTGGGATACCCCCAGACCGCGATAGATGTTCATCGGAGGGGCAGAGGTCCGGATAGCTTCGGCGGTTATGGAGACGTTTGGCACCTGGTAGTAGCTCCCCGAGGTGATGACCGCCCGGCGCAACAGTTCTTTCGTGAACAGCGGATAGGCGCCGACATCGAAGCGCATATGAATATCGTGGGCAATAATGCTGCCGGTCTCATTCAGAATAGAGGTGCTTTTCACATGTACCGGTGCTTTACGGGTGGTGAACTCCTCCGCTTCCTTAGGGGACAGCAGCAGCCGGGCGTCTTTTCCGGTAGCCTGACAGACAAGCGCCGACATTGCCGACAGAATCGAGGGATACAGCACTTTCTCCCCATAGGCGGGACTGGGATTGGTTTGAATCACCTTGATTTCCGCTTCTGTTATGCCCAGCACATCCGCTACTGTTCTGCGGACATGGAAAGGCCAGTGGCTGGGGGTGTATATGATATACCGGCCGTCCCGGTACTCGGTGTAGGCGCCGATAGGGGCCCGGCTCACGTGGCTTTCGATGGTGGTGCGGTATTCGGCTTCTACTATTTGTGTGGTGTCTTCGAACTCTTTGGAAGGATTGCCCCGGGAGATGCGTACCGAATCAACGGTCTGCTCCTTCGAAGCCGGTTCGAAGGCCAGCAGAGAAAAATCGGTCTCATACGAAATCTTGATGTGCCGCTCGGCTTCATCGAGCAGGTCCTGTTCCTCCGCAGCTATCAGCAGGATCGGCTCACCTTCGTAGGCAATACTCCCGTCGCTGAGCAGGGGCATCTCCTCTTCCAGCACGCTGACCCGGTTGCTGCCCTGGATATCGTCGGAATCGAACACCAATACTTCGTCGGGAAGATTGGTCGATTCGGTGGAGGATATACTGCCGCGCGGGATATCTGCGCGGACGATTCTAATCTGCAGCATATCGGGGCTGCTGTATTCGTCGATAAAGCGATAGCTATCTGGCACTGCTGCTCCTTCGGTAGTGACGGGCTCCAATCGACCTCACCGCTTCGATTACCCGCTCGACCTCGCTGTCGGTCAGGTCCGGATAGATCGGAATACTGAAGGTCGTTCTGTATACCCGCATTGATACCGGGAAATCTTCAGGCGCAAAACCGTAGCTGCGGGCATAATAGCTCATAATGTGCAGCGGGATATAATGCACCGAGGTTCCGATGCCCGCCGCTTGAAGCCGGTCGATGAACTCATCTCGATTAATGGTAAGCTTTTCCGGTTTAATTCTCAAGATGAACAGGTGCCATGCGTGTTGATCCGGCGCCGAAGGCAGCTGTAGAAAGTCTAAATCCCGGAAGGCCTCCAGGTAGCGCTCGGCAATTACCCGGCGCCGCTCTAGAAACTCGTAGGCCCGCCGCAGTTGTACTCTGCCAACCGCAGCGGCCATATCGGGCAGATTATATTTGAATCCGGCCGCCACTACATCATACTTCCACGAAGCCTTACTGTCGGTATAGCGCTTCCACACCTCCCGGTCGATACCGTGCAGCCGCATTACACTGATTCGGGCGGCTATTTCAGGATCGGAGGTGGTCACCATTCCCCCCTCGCCGGTGGTGATAGTTTTGGTGGCGTAGAAGGAAAAGACCCCCACATCACCAATACAGCCCAAGAAGGAGTCTCCGTAGCGTACGGGCAGGGCGTGGGCAGCATCCTCGACCACCGAAAGCGAGTAGCTGCGGGCAATCTGCGCCAGGGCTTCCATATCACAGGGGTGCCCGCCCATGTGGACCGGCAGCAGGGCCTTTACCGCCGAGCTAGCGGCGATGGCTGATTCTGTTTTTTCAGGGTCTATCGTGAGAGTCCGCTCGTCGATATCGACAAACAGCGGATCGGCCTGCAGATAGCGGATTACTTCCGCGGTGGCGGTGAAAGTGTAGGGGGTAGTGACTACCCTGTCTCCCGGCCCGATTCCCAGCGCCTCGAGAGCAAGATGCAGCCCGGCGGTAGCCGAATTGACCGCCAATGCATGTGCTGCTCCGGTGAGTTCGGCAAACTCGCGTTCAAAGGCCTGGGCCTGACCGGCAGTCGTCAGCCAGCCGCTGCGCAGCACCTCCAGCACCGCCTTCTCCTCCTCACGGCCAACGGAAGGGCGGGCGAAGGGTATGAAATCTGCGGGGTTGTTTGAATCAGTAGACCGGCTCATTCTCAGCCTTTCTTATTGTCGGCAGGTAGTTCTGCAGTGTTTCGCGCAATAGAATCCGGTTGCGGTAGCTTTCGGGGGAATTCGAATCGAAAAAACAGATCGGACGCAGCTCATCGAGAACCTCGTCCAGCCGTACATCAAAACGCGGCATCCGGTCCAGCTTGTTGATCCCACTGTGCTCCGTTCTTATCAACTCCTCACCTTCCGCCCAGAGGCGCTCGTGCACCTTCTCTCCGGGCCGCAGGCCTATGTAGCGGATAGGAATCTCGCTTTCGGGGGCAAAGCCGTAAAAGCGGATCATCTGCTCGGCTAAATCGCGGATGAGCAGAGGTTCTCCCATGTCCAGAATGTAGACATTGCCGCCCCTGCCGACGCCGCCGGCTTTCAAGACCAGCGAGGAGGCCTCCGGTATAGTCATAAAGAAGCGGGTAGCCTCGGGATGGGTAATTGTCACCGGCCCGCCCTTCAGGATCTGCTTGGTAAACAGCGGGACGATACTGCCCCGGGATCCGAGTACATTCCCGAAGCGCACGACTATGTAATCTCCGGGGCCGCCGTTGCTGCCCAGAACGATCTCCTCGGCCAGACTCTTCGAGGCACCGTACACGCTGGTCGGGTTGACCGCTTTGTCGGTGGATACCAGCACAAAGCGGGGCACGCTATTGGCTCGGGCTGCTTCGACCACATTTTTCGTACCGAAAACGTTGTTCTTAATGGCTTCGATCGGATTTTCTTCGAGCAGCGGTACATGCTTGTAGGCGGCACAGTGGAATATAACATCCGCTTTCAGCCGCCGGATGATGAAGTTCATGTAACTCGGATCCTGCATCTCTCCGATGATAGGAACAATCGTCGCTTTTTCACCAACGCCCTCTTCCTGTAAAATCCGCAATTCCTTTTCTATTTCATAGACGCTGTTTTCACCGTGATCGAACAGATACAAACGTTCGGCACCCCCCGACAGCAGCTGGCGGGCCAGTTCGCTGCCGATACTGCCGCCGGCTCCGGTGATAAGGACCCGCCGTCCCCGGAGGTAGTCGAGGCTCTCTTTCAGACAGATGGAAATCTGATTACGACCCAATAGGTCCTGTGCGGTGATTTCACGGGTTTGAATGAGGTGGGCATCTCCGTCTATTATTTGCGAGAGTTTCGGCAGAATCCGGATGCGGGTGAGCTTTGTGTTCTGGAGAATGGTGTAGATCCGTCGCAGCTGCTCACTGTTTGCGGCCGGAATAGCGATCAGTGCCTCGTCAGCGGGTGTGTGCTGCATCACCGTCTGTATTGAGGATATGGGCCCGTATACCGGAATACCGTTGATCTCGGTTCCGATCTTCTCAATATCGTCGTCAATAAACGCAACCACGTTCCCGAGGATACCTTTGGACCTTATCTCTTCGGCGATTTCGTGGCCGGCAAATCCGGCTCCGATGATGTAAATATTACTCTGTTTTTCCCGGATCATCTTCGCTCTTCTTCTCTAGGAATTCGAATCCAAAATCGATTAAGAATGACTGTTCATACAGCGAGAGCTGTACTTTCGCCCGCTTCTTTCGTTTGTCCACTTTTACGATGCGGCCTTCAAGCCCTTTCATCGGGCCGTCGAGCACCTCGATACGGTTATTTTTGTCGAAGGTCACCGTCGATTTGTCTACCACTTCGCCGTAGCTCAGAAAGTGAAGCAGCAATCCTTTATCATCGCCGGTCAGGGGTTCGATGTTCTGATTGTTCTTCAGAAAGCGGATAAACCCCGACGTCCGCTTCAGAGTCCAATACACCTCGGTCGGCAGTTCGCTGGCCTCGTAAAACAGGTATCCGGGGAATATCGGCGCGAGCTCTTCTTTCGTTTTTCCGCGCCTGCGTATGGTCAGCTTACGGCGCGGCCACAAAAACCGGCCGTTGTCGGACCATTCCGGGCAATCCACCCGCAGCGCATTCCGGGCTAATGTAAGAAACTTTGGTTCTTCCCGGGTTAAAACCTGTATCACAAAATACTTCATACGGCGAGTATCCGCTGATTCGATGTTGCTATTGCCGGCCGGCTGCACTTCTATCTTCACGATTCTGAATAGAAAAATACCATGGAAATTGCCGCACTGCAACCACTTCGACGGCTCAAACCGGTCAGAGCCGCATCTGACCGCATCGAGGGAGTATCAGCGGTTTACAAACCCGTCTTTTCTTCCGATATTATTAATATGAATAAGCTCATTAGACAATCGGTATTCTTCATTCTTTTCTTCTGCCTATCGCTGGCAGCTGTACCAGCAGACACAGTGATGCTGTTCTCGGAAGTGCCGACGGGAAGCGGAAACAAGCAGGACTCCGTAATATACGTCGAAGACGGCATTATGGAAGTATTTTTTGGTGCCGGACACATCATTTTCAACGGTGGATTTCAGGAATATGATGATCAGGATTCCGAGGATGCGGCTCAAGAGACTTTTGCCGACACCCCGCCTTTTCGAGTGGCCAAATCCGGGGGAGCCAGCTATATCCTCCAGGTTCAGCTGAAATTTACCGAGGATGAGGAAGACCTGCTCCCGCACAAAGCCCAGTATAGTTTTTTTGAACTCGATTCTGAGAAAAAACTGGCCGACGGTGTAGTTCTGCTGTCTGAAGCCGGTGACCGGGAAGAGTTAGAAGATAAGGAGCTGATACGGCGGATGGGAAGGCAAGTCGGCTCTCAGGCCCTGCAGGGAATGTAATCCGCTGTAGGTGCTCGGCGGTTTGTAACGGCAGAAATTTCTCAATATGTCGTACACAATCCCCGAGAATGAGATATGGGAGTGTAATATGACGAAGAAACGAATTATACGTGCTGCGGCACTACTATTCATCGCCATTTGTACCGGTATGGTCTGGGCACAGGACTCGTATTGGGAAGGAAAGGTTTCCACCGCTCCGTACGGTCTTTTACCCCACAGTGGAATGTATGCTGCCTCGAATGCCTTTCCACTCGACAGCAAGGTCGAGATTACACATCCCTCCAACGGAACAACTGTAGAAGTCCGAATTGTAGAGCGTGTAAATACCGATAGAATCTTCATGCAGGTGTCGCGTGAGGCTGCCCAGCAACTCGGCAT
>JAASTM010000510.1 GCA_021767325.1 Spirochaetales bacterium | reverse complement strand
GGCAGTGACGAGGCAGAAAAATGGAAACTGGAAGCTATCGACCAAATACACAACCTCGACATTACCGTGTTGTCGGCTACCGAGCAGTACGGACAGAATCTACACACCCTGTACCAGTACCTGTCTCTACTACAGAGGGCCCTTTCAGCCGGGAACCGTGAGCTGATCCAGGATCTAAAGAATGAGCTGCCCTATATCGTGAATAATATTGATGGAATTCTCGACTCCGATAATGAATACGGCCGGGTATTGGAAACGCTCGTCGCAGAATCGGGCATTCATGACGGCGAATTGAAACCGACGGTCCAGCAACTGCAAAGCTATCTGCATAATCTGCTCATAATTCTACAATCACGTATAAGCGAAGTAACCCAGCCGCTTACCGAACTCCGCTCAACTGCTGAAAGCCTGCGAACTCTGATACCTCAGCTCATGGACGTCTCCGTATATTTGCAAACCGGCAAGGATAAAGCGGCGATGGACTCTATCGTTGAGTTTACTGAAATCTCAGAAAAGCTGATCCGACTCTATGGCATACTGCAGAGCCAGGGTATTGCCGATGTGTCCAACACCCAGATCGAGGGACAAGATTTTAAATCTTTCTATGCCGAATTGAACGATATTTTTCGTGAGCTCGAGGATGCCTTTAATTCACGGGACTCGGTGCTCATCGGAGACTTACTCGAGTATGAAGTAGCTCCGCGCACGGAACGGCTTATGGAGTTCATCCTGAATTTAGAAAAAAGCGAGGACAGTTAAGTGGAGCTCATAATTCTTCAAGTTATGCCGACTCTGCAGCAAAGTGACACTACCTCTACCATTATAGCCATAGCAGTGTTTGCCTTCTTTATTCTTTTTCTGGTAATTGCAGGAATGAGCGGAAACCAGGGCAGCCGCGGTGGTGGGGGCGGTGGAACCAAAAAGGCTTCTAAGTTCAGCAAGCGGAAATTTCGACGTTACGCTTCGAGCCGCGGGCTCTCACGTGGCGAGACCCATATTTTAGAGGATATTATACGGCGGCATCGGGTACACAGTCCCTATTCGCTTCTCAACAATACTCCCCTGCTCGATACGCACCTGCGTAAAACCCTCGATGAAATCGAGGCGAGTGCAATGGACCCGGATGAGCGGGAAGCTCAGAAGCTCACCTTATACCGTATTAAGCAGAAGATAGAGCGCAGTACAAAAGGGGTCAAAGCCCCCTCCTCCTCCCGGCAACTCAAACTTGGCCAGGCAGTTTCGCTCTCTGTGAACAATGTCCGCTACCAGACCAAAGTTACTTCCAACCTCGAAAAGAGTTTTGGAGTCGAAGTGCCAAAAGATAAAACCAGTACAGAGATCCGATGGCGGAAATGGACGAAGGCGCAGATTTTTTTCTGGAGAGCCAATGGTCAGAGTTTTTCCTTCGATACCAAAATTCTCGGCTACAATGTTATCAGGGGAATTTCGAGTGTTTTTTTACAGCACAGCTCAGCCATCAAAGAGGCCCAGCAGCGTAGATACCGGCGAAAGCCGATCGAGCGGCCGGCCTACTTTTATCCTATCCGTATCATCAGCTCCGGCTTCGGGAAAAATGCCAGCCGCAAAGCCATTGTCGATAAAAACCGCGGGACCCTGGCAACTCTTATCGATATTTCCGCCGGCGGCTGTGCAATGCGCAGCTCATACCCACTCGGCCGCGGGGAGCTTCTGAAGATGGAGTTTGAAACCGAAAAACGGCAGAAGGTCACTGTATTCGGCAAGGTAATGGGCATGACCCGCATTTATCCTACGGGAGGAATCATGCATGTCATGTTCACCAGAGTATCCCGCGCACATATGAACCGGATTAACAGCTTTATTTACAGCTTCGAACAAAGCCGGGAACGGCGTTATCCTCGCTTATAAGAGCTTTTAATACGACTTTTGTTGTTGACCTCGCCCTACTTTTCACCTACATTTTTACATATGAAGGTTCTTGAGATTAGAGATATTAAGAAGAAAAACATTCCTCTTCACTACCGAAACGAGTTCAAAGCCTCGGCTATTTTCGAATATAAGAATCAGAAGCGTGAGGAGAGTCCTGTAGAGTTTACTTTAGAGCACTCAGCCACCGGCAATATCGATATTTCCGTGCGGATTCTCAATAAACTGAATTATCCGCTCCTGCCGGCGCTCAAGTCTTTGAAAGCATACATTCGTGATTTGGAAAAACAGGGAAAACTTTACTGATGCAAAGGCTGCAGACCGCGTCAGCCGAAGAGACCATACAGTTGGGAACCCGCATCGGTTCCCAGTTAGAGGCAGGTGACATTATTACCCTGCACGGTTCCCTAGGCTGCGGAAAGACAACTATTGTAAAAGGAATTGCACAGGCTCTTTCCATAGACGAGGAGATTACCAGCCCCAGTTTCACGCTAATCTCCGAGTACGACGGACGCCTGCCCCTCTATCACATGGACCTCTACAGAATAGATAGTATCGAAGAGTTCGAGATGCTCGGGGCGGAGGAACTCCTGTACGGCAGTGGGGTATCCATTATTGAATGGGCCGAAAAAATCGAACAGATTCTGCCGGACGCCTGCATATCGATCTCATTTTTCATTGAGCATGACGGCAGGCGAGGGATTGACATTAAGGGTTTACGGGAGGAGATTGCACTGTGAATGTCTTGGCTATAGATACTTCTACATCGATGCTTGGGATAGGACTACAGACTGATGATCATTATTTCGAAATGAATCAGGATGTGGGACTGCATCACACCGAAAACCTGCTCACAGAAGTACGAGTACTGTTTGAAAAGGGAGCCCTTTCGGTTGAACAGCTGGATTTGATAGTTGTCTCGAAAGGTCCCGGGTCTTTTACCGGATTGCGTATAGGCATGGCTACAGCAAAGGGTTTATCCTTTGGTACCGG
>JAASTM010000509.1 GCA_021767325.1 Spirochaetales bacterium | reverse complement strand
CAAGCACCGCATACAGGCCGTTGATGTTTATGTCCCAGCCCATCTGCGGTTTCTGCTCCGCGGTCGCCGAAAGCAGGGCCGCCAGGTGATAGATGGTATCTATGTTGTGCTTAGAAACGAGCTCGGCCAGCGCCTGTCCGTCGCGGCAATCCAGCAGTGCAAACGGGCCGCTTTCGATAACCTCGCGATTCACATCCTGCCGAATATCGGAGGCAATGACGTTTTCCCGCCCGTACCTCGCGCGCAGCTCCATGGTGAGCTCTGAGCCGATCTGCCCCAAAGCCCCGGTCAGCAGTATGCGCTTCATGACTCGCCCCCCTTCTTAAAACGTACCACCATATTCAGGCGCGCATTTTCCGGTCCGATATTCTCGATGTTGTGCTGCACATCCGCATGGTAGCGGATAAAATCATCGGGCCCCAATTCGGCGGCATTGTCACCAACCTCGACTTTTATGCGCCCCTCGACCACAGTCAGATACTCTTCGGTTTTCTGAGGATGTGGATCGGAGAGCAGCTTTTGCCCCGGTGAAAATGTCAGGGAGTACATCTCCAGGTCCTCGGCCATGCTGAGGGGGCTGTACACACGGATATGCACCCCCTCCTCCTCCGTATCGAGCCGGGCGATATCGTCCCTGCGGCTGATGTCAAACATCCTTCGCTGCCGCTCCAAGCCGGAGAGCAGAGAGTGAATGTCGATCTCGAGCCCCTCGGCAATTTTCCAAAGAGTTGCAATGGTCGGATTTACTTTATCCGCCTCGATTTGCGAAAGCGTGGCCACCGATACCCCACTCTTCTGGGAGAGGACGCTGAGGGTGAGCTTGTGGCTCTTGCGCATCTTCTGGATGCTGCTGCCGATGCTGGGGTGTGTAGTTTCTTGCATTCTACCGCCTTTTTAGTATAGTGATAGGAATTTTTAGTAAACTGAATTTTATTATCGCATTCGATATCTGTCAAGAAAATTGTGTGTCAATCGTGTGTCAGAACCGAAAGAACGTTCAGCTTGACAATTAAACACAGGCGGTACTACTATTTACTAAAAGGAGCACATATGGAATCAAAATCTCCCATTCATATAGGCCGGAACATCAAGAACATTCGTGAAAAACATAATATAACCCAGAGCATCCTGGCAGAACGCTGCGGTGTCGGCAAGAGCATGCTCAAACAGATAGAATCTGAGCAGGTGAATCCCACTATTGCAACCGTCTGGAAGATAGCCAAAGGTCTGGATGTAGACGTAGATTCTCTGCTCACCGGACAGGAGCACCTGCAGCGAACCTTTTCGGTCAGCCGCAAAGAGTACATAACCCGTCTGGAAACCGAAGAGGATGGGGTCCACATCAAAGTTCTCAGCCCGCTCTCTATGGCCGAAGACCTGGAGATGTATATTCTGACCTTTCAGCCCGGCCAATCGCTGCCTTCCAGCCCACACGCCGCCCGCACCAAGGAGTTTCTCACCGTTTTGAAGGGGGCCGTTCGCGTAAAGGCCTCGGACAATGAGGCTGAGCTGTATGAGGGTGATTTTATCCAGTACCATGCCGACGTCGAACACACCATCGAGAACATTCACGACGGCGAGACCGAAATCTACATGATCGTTCGCTTCAACAACAAGGGCTGATTACCTGACTGCAAAAACCCGTACCGGCCGTCCCCGCACAGACGGCATTACATGGCCGATATCGGCGTTGATATAGGTCGGATCGCATACCAGATATCGCTGTCCCTCGAACTCGACCGTGTCGCCGGAGGGTCTGTTGCGAAAACGGACCGCAGTGGCCAGGTGCCCGGGATAATCCAAGCCCGCCGTCTGCAGCTCAAGCATGTTCCGCACCAGGTAGGTGTACAGAATCGAGCGGTCATCGCAATCGCTGCGGTTGTAGTGCAGAATTTCATCCGGATTCATCAGTTTTTCGCGGTCGAACTGCGCTTGATCGGTTTCGTAGGCAAAGGCTGTCTGCACAAAGCGCAGCAAAATGTTCGCAGCCTCGGTCTCACTTTTACCGGCGATAATCGGTCCGAGTGCCTGCCGCAGACTCTGCAGGGCCGCCTCCGACCCGGCGGTTAAAAAATGACTCTCGGCCCGCATCTGCGGATACCATTCGAGAAAATCCACGAACTGCCGGTTGTAGCTCACCGGCACCTGGTAGCGCTCGCCCGCATACGTAAAACTGTAGCGCCTCTGCGCGAGATCGGAGCCGATCTTCGGGGCGGCGGTCAGTGTAAAGTCAAAAGCCTGTTCGGCGCCGGGAAAGGTGCGGTCATAGGTGTAGAGGCTGCCTCCGGGCAGGGCCTGTGGACCGCCGAGGGTCAGCAGATAAAAGCGCCCCTCCGTACCCATAAAGCTGAAATACGGCACCCCGTAGAGCTGTTCCTGGGTGTTGACCAGCAAAAACACCTCATTTGCGGTAAAGGCCAGGCTGGTCGCATACTCCGACTTCACCAGCCCAAACCACGTGAACAAGACCACGGCATTCCGGTTGCCGGGATACAGTTGTTCACCGAGGCGTTGAATCAGCAGGGCATAGCCCCAGTCGTTCAACTGCAGGGCCCGGCGCAGGCCAAGCAGCTGCTCCACAAAGGGGTCGTATTCGCTTGCGGCGGCATCCTTCCAGAATCCGGCAATCTTCTCCTGACTGATCTTGCCGCTCAGCGGCGCGACGATTTCAGCCGGATAGCGCAGCTGCAGCCGGGTACCGTAAAACGATAGTTCGACAGACTCGAAGTACCGCGGAACCCGCGGCGCGGATGCCGGCTCAGTTTCCGGCTCAGATCCCGGAGCGGCGGTCGGCGGCGAGACCGGGGCCGCATCTTCTTCGACCGGCGGCTCCGCCGGAGGCGGTTCAGGCGCAGAATCGGGCTCGGGGGCCGGTTGCGGCGGTGGCTGAGGCGATGGCT
>JAASTM010000508.1 GCA_021767325.1 Spirochaetales bacterium | reverse complement strand
GTGAACTCGATTATGGAGGGCGACTACCGCCAAAAGATCGATCTGCACACCCAGGACGAGCTGGAGGAGCTGGCCAGCGCCTTCAATCGCCTGGGCGACCGCCTTATCAGGCTGCGCACGGACGACCGCTTCGTCTTTCTGGGCCACGTGTCGGCCCGGGTAGCTCACGAGGTGCGTAAACCCCTGCACATCATCCAGCTGGTGGTGCAGACCCTGAAAAAGGACTGCAGCGAGCGGGAGAAGCATCTGCAGATGATCGAAAACGAGGTAGAGAACGCCGACCGCTTCGTCGGCGAGATTCTGAACTTCGCCCGCCCGGAGCAGATCAACCTGACCCGCTACGACCTGCACGCACTCCTGGAGAAGATTATCCGCAAATACAGCATCATAGCCGAGGAAGCCGGGATTAAACTGCGCCTCGAGGTGCTGGAGAAAGTGCATCCCCTGTACATGGACATCATCAAGATGGAGGAGGCGGTCAGCAACCTGTTGATCAATTCGATCGAGGCGCTCAGTGAGAGCCCAAGCGGGTCCGCCAACCGGACCGGCTCGGCCAAGCGCATCACCGTCTCACTGTACACCGCGGGGGAAGAAATCGTGATTGCGGTAGAGGACACGGGCCCCGGTTTTCCGGAAGAGGATATCGACAAGCTGCTGGATCCCTACTTTACCACTAAGGACGATGGGACCGGCCTGGGCCTTTCGATCAGCTACCGCATCCTAACCGCCCACGGGGGCAAGCTTATCCTGGAGAACACGACCGAGCACCACGCCCGCATCCTGATCACCCTGCCGTTGTAGGAAACTTTTTCCGGCAGGTAGGAAAATTTTGCCGGCCTCTCCCCGCCGCTGGTACAAAGGTTGTGGGGGAACTCGCTGGGCCGGCTCGCAAAGGGGCAGTGCTTTTCTCAACGCTGCAACAAATTACCAAACAGATAGCCCGATTTGCTTTGGACGCTCAGGGATGGCATAAAGATTGCATCTTTATAACAAAATCATATAAAAGGAGTGTACCAATGAAAAGGTTTCTCACTGTGCTATTGATGCTGTGTGTTGCTGCGGCTCTGTTCGCCGGCGGACAGCAGGAAGCTGAAGAGCCGATGGAAAAAGAGGACGAGCAGGAGGTCAGGACCCTGCGCGTTGCAGCTCCGCCCTGGATTTACAAAAAATTCGACCTCGAAAACTTCGCTATGGAGTTCGATGAAGCCCATCCCGAGGTAAAACTGGAAATGATCCGCGCCGACAAGTGGGGCGGCCCGACCTATATCACCGAATGGAAGCAGGGAACCACCCCCTTCGACGTGTTCGTCGGCGGCAGCGGATCGATGCTGGCACCGCTGATTGCCGGGGGCTGGACCGAACCCATGGATTCGATGTTTACCGGCGATATGGCCAAGGACGAGTTCGTCGGGGGCTTTCTGTCGGCCGGTCACTACAAGAAACCGGAGGGCAGCGGCACCTACTACCCCTGCATCCCCTTCGTAGGTGAGGTAGCAATCATCGGCGTGAACACCTCGATTATGAAAGACGCCGGACTGTGGCAGGGCGACAGCCCGAAGCCGATCCCCAGCTGGGAACCGGAAGCGTTCCGCAACTGGTTCGGCGCACTGAATGAGGCCGCCGACCTCGGTGCCCATGTGCAGATATGGGACCGCGAGTTCATGCAGTACAACTACTGCGGCCCGATCAAGGCAATGACCGGTACCTTTATGGAAGAGGACGGCCAGGGCTTTGACGTGACCAGCGATGCGGCCAAACGCTGGCTGACCTACCTGCAGGAGATGCACGACGAGGGCGTAGCCGCCTACACCACCACCGACGACCAGGGCTATCAAAAGTGGAAGACCAACGCCACCGGTTCCTTCTACGCCGCGCAGGGACACATCATGGAGCTGGTCAGTGTGACCGAAGATGAATCCGACATCGCCTATCTCGGTTGGCCGGATGCCGACAAGAACGGAAGCATCATCTGGACCCATTCGGTGTGGATTCCGAAAGTTGCCAAGAACAAAGACCTGGCCAAGATGTTTATCCGCGAGGTTGTCTTCAGTAAAGGTATGCAGCAGTGGAGCTTTAACAACTACGGCAAGCTGCCGGTTATGAAGGACTACTACGGCGACGGCATTACCTGGTTCCAGGACCAGATGCCGACCATCCTGTCGGTGGCCGACGCATCCAGCCCGATTCCGCTGTTTGCCGACCTGCAGGAATACCTCGACATCCTGTTCAAATACCTGCCCGAGGCGGCCTTTGGACGCATGAGTGTCGATAAAGCCCTGCAGAACATCCAGGACGAATCCGAAGGACTCGATTTCTCCGACCTGCGCGCGCAGTAAAGCAATGTAACTCAATGCCGGGCGCACGTTGCAGACTTACTGTCTCACGCGGCGCCCGGCTGCTATTGCATGTATTACCCGAGGTGGCATTCATGAAACAACAGCTAAAAAACAGACTGCAGGACCGGATAAACCTATTGATCTTTCTCCTGCCGACCCTGCTGTTCGTAATTATTTTCATTGCGTTTCCGGTACTGTTTTCCGGATATCTCAGTTTGACCGAATTCAACTACGCTTCAGATTCGGTTCCGGAGTTCGTCGGATTGCAGGGCTACATCGACATGGTAACGGGGGATGTCTTTTTTCACACCGCCCTGTTCAACCAACTGCGCTTCGCGGTTGCCTACTTCCTGATAGCTTTTCTCGTTTCACTGGTGCTGGCGATCTTTGTCAACGAGCTGGAGCGGGGTGTGCAGGTGTTTCAGGTGATCTTCTACATGCCGATGATCGTGCCGATGTCCCTGGTCGGCATCACCTTTGCCTGGATCCTCTCCCCCGACCTGGGTATCTTCAACCACATTTTGCGAACCATCGGACTGGGACACATCACCCACGACTGGTACGGCGAGCCCAGCACGGCC
>JAASTM010000507.1 GCA_021767325.1 Spirochaetales bacterium | reverse complement strand
TTTTCCATCGATTCTATAAAGTCCTCGAATGCCGAATAGTTGACATCGATCTGCAGTACGACTTCGCGGTTTCCGGCTCCGGAGAGGGTGAACTTCTTTATCGAGGTAACCACCGAATCATAGCTGTCCCGGGGCAGCCCTACATTGTATTCGGCCGGATGCGGTCCGAAAATGAGCTCTTCGCCCTCCGATGTTCTCCCGATGCTTATCCAGGGTTTTTCAAGCAGCAGATCACTGTTCATGCTCAGACGCGAGCTGATTACATTATCTGAGCCGTAGAGCAGGTAAATCCCGTTTATATAGGTATTCGACTGCGCCAGGGTGTGGAGAAACTGCATTATATCTCTCAGCAATAATACCTCTTCGCGGTTCAGTTTATTTTCCAGACCCGGGGGGAGTTTATGTGTTATAATTCGTCCAATAACCGAGCGCTGGATAGTTTCGATGCTGGAAAAAATGTTCTCTATGCGCAGTTGTGCCTGACCGATTATCACTTCCTGGTAGGCGCGCACATCGGTATCGATGACTTTTTTCACGCTGTAGGTGTAGATTGCCGTAATAGAGACAGCCGGAACAATAATCGATAAGAGAATCAATATGAGCAGTTCCTGCCTGATCGTCCGACTTTTCTCGAGTTTTCTATTCATCGTACATCTCTATCCCACTCTGCACGTATTCGAGAAACTCATCCGCTGTGAATGCTCCGTTCCAGAGAAAATCGTTGGCTTCCTTGTAATGATTAAAGGCGTTCAATGAATTAAAGAAGAACTCATGGATTCCATACACCTTGATCGAGCGGATGTATTCCTCGACCTTCCCGTACATACTGTTCTTGTATTCCGGTAAATCGACTCCCCTTTTTGTGGGGAAAGTGCCCTGCTGTTCGAGCCGGGCGATAAAAATTTCGTCCGACAGCAGCCAGTCTACGAGTCGGGTAATGTGCTCCCGCTTTTCGGGGTCGTTCCAGGATTCCCGCTTGATACAGATGTTCATTGCGATTCCTCCCACGGTAAAGCCGGATGTGTCGGGAACCTCCGAATTTATACGGGGTACGGGAATGATACGGCTGCGGTCGGCAATTTCAGGTTCAAAAAGAGCCAGATTCCAGTTGAAGGTGTAGATCATAGCCGCTTTTTCTTCATTATAGTCGTTGATCTGATGGTCCCATGAACCGGATGAAATAGTATTACTGGGTATGGCCCCATAATCGATCAGCCGGCGTACCGCATTTGCCGCGGCTACGGTGCCCGGATAGATGAAGTTATTGGTTTCTTTCATGGCCCGCGTGTCAGAGTATCCGTTTCGGCTCTGATAGGTCAGGGCGCTGAAGAACAGATGCCCGGGGTCCCCCTTGAAACTGCCGATAGAGAGAGGAGTTATGCCCCTTTCAAGCAGCGTAGGGGTGATGTCCCGAATATCCTCCCATGTTTCGGGAACCTGCAGATCGAGCGAGTTGAAGATTTCGGAATTGATAACATAGAAACCGTAAAAATGTTCATACGGGATCGCATAGTTACTCCCCTCGACTATCGTTGCCTCCAGAGCCGATGGATAGAAATCGCTGCGTTGAACGCTCTCCGAGGCATCGAAGTATTCCTGCACATCGATAATACTGCCGCCTTCAACAAAATCGCCGAGATTCGTTTCATAACTCCAGAAGGTGAACACATCGGGCAGATTATCTGAGGCAACATCTATCAGAATTTTCTGTTTATGCTGCAGACCCACATTTATTTCCGGTTTGATCTTCACACTGCTCTTTACGCTGTGCGCATACTCATCGAGCAGCTCAGAGAAATCATTCGACCAGGAATAGGCAAAGCGGATTGTCGGGACTGCCGGCCGTACATCCTCAGCCTCTTTTGCCTCCCGCTGGGCTGAGCGTTCGAGATACAGATAAAGCCCCGAGAAGATAAGGAGTAGTAATACTACGCTTATGAGCACTATTTTTCGCATGCGCATTTCCTCCTGCCGGATTATGTATGGTACCACAACAAAACCCCGCGTGCAGCTTGATCTGAAAAAAGTCCAGCTTTTCCGAAAACTTCCTTCTTTCCCGGGGTGAATAAGCGGGCCTACAATCATAGCTAAAGAAGAATTTCTTCTTAAACCAAAAAAAAGGAGCTTACAATGATGTTGTTACGAAAAGGAATTATTGTTGTAACACTTCTCGCTTTCGCTGCGATTATCTTTGTAGGATGTCAGAAATCGGAAGAGTCAGCCCAGGCAGATGCCGGGGATGATGGACCGGTGACAATCAAGGTCTGGACACTGTGGACCGACACCACTGATGATGTAAATGCGGTCGCCTTCCGCAAAGCCCTGGATTCGGCACAGACTGATCTCCCGGACATTGTCATCGAACATGATGCCACCGAAAACGAGGCTTACAAAACCAAAATCAAAACGGCTATGGCGGCCGAAGAAGCCCCCGATGTGTTCTTTGCATGGGGTGCCGGTTTCGTGAAGCAGTTTGTGGATGCCGGGAAAGTAGAACCGCTGGATGAGTATATGACTGACGGGACTGCCGACAGAATGAAAGGCGGTGCCAACACCAACTTTGTGTTTAACGGCAATACCTATGGAATAACCTTTTCCCAGTGGGTTGCATCACTGTACTGCAACCAGGCCCTGTTCGACGAATACGGAGTACAGATACCCGAAACCTACGATGACCTCATGCAGGCGGTAGAAACCTTTAATGCCAACGATGTGTACCCAATTACCGTCGGGGGTAAGGACAAATGGCCGGCCATGTTCTGGCAGAACGCTTTTGCTATTAGGACTGCCGGAGCCGAAACCTGTAACGCAGCCCTGGCCGGAGAAGCCTCCTTCGATACGCCGGAATTCGTTAAATCAGCGCAGCTGCTGGCTGATCTGGTTGAAGCCGATGCATTTGTGGACGGGGCGCTCGGTCTGGA
>JAASTM010000506.1 GCA_021767325.1 Spirochaetales bacterium | reverse complement strand
GGGGGTTTTGCCCCGCCTTCCCACAGTTGATCATCTTTCTCAGTAAACGGACGGCCGTAGACATGATCGAACAGGAAGCGAAAATCCTCCGGCTGAATCTCCATGAACTGCAGACCAAAATAGGTCATATCCTCCACCTCGTAACGGCGCATTACCCGTCCGCTCACCCGTATGGCCCGCTTTTCTATGTGCAGCAGCAAATCGAGATCGGTATATATCCCGATCGACCTGCTGAGTTCTCCGGTCGGATAAGAGAAAAGAATTCCCGATGCGCTAATATTGATTATTTCGGCCTCGAAATGCCGCTTTTCCTTTTTCTCGGTCTGAAAATAACCGCTCTCTTTCAGCGAGTATGCCAGCACATACGAGAATTCGAGGGCAAAATCGAGCGTATCCAGATTGAAGGGACGCTTGCGTTTGTGAGTATTGTACAAATGCACATACCCGACCACGTACTGCAGATAGATAACCGGAGAGTAGATTTCGCTGAAGATTCCGGAAGAGCTTTTCTCGCGAAGATAGGCCTCTATCTGCTGGCGGTTCATCCCCAGGTAGCTGCCTTCCTGCTCGGTGGGATCCGGGAACAGCTCCTTCGTTACCACCGGATGCTGCACCACATGACCGGCGGCCGGAAGCCCCCGGTCGAGCTGCGGAACAAACAGACTCTTGCCGGTATCGGCGATCAGCTCCTCTTCGAAACCGGAAGGCTCGCGGTTGCGGAACATCACTATGTTGTTGTGTTCGGCAAAGCCAACTGCCTTGTCTCTGAACTGTTCGACCAGCGACTGGATCTCATCCGCATCAAAGTATTCCGAAATCAGCGGTTCATCGACCTCACGGTATTCTCTCGATTGGGGAAAGCTGAGCTCTACGGTAACGTCCTCGTATTCGAAGCTCATCGATAGTCCCTCGGGTTTGGGAATCCGTTCGAATTTTCGTTCGAGGTTCTTGACCAGCCCGGGAGGAATCGCAAGCTGCAGAGTCGATCCCGGCTGGGTTACTTTGGTTTCAAACATCATTGTATGACCGAAGTAGGAAAAATATACCCGTACCGACTCACCGCGGGAGAAGAGCTTACCCTCGTCAGTATCGCATTTGATAAACAGCTGATCATCCTCGCTATCCACCGCGATTCCGCTTACCTGATACTCTTTTCCATGAATATCAATGGGCATATTCTGATCACAGATTACTCCGAGAACATATTCCTGCTCTATTCTTCCGACTTTTTCTCCCATACCACATGCTCCTAATATTGAAAATACCCGTAATTTTCTGGAAACCCGCTGTACTCGACCGGTTCATACTCTGTAAGCAGGCTGCTGATTTCGCATTCCAGGGCCTGAACCCGCCACTGCTCATCCTCATACACACATACCGCACTGCCGGCGCTTCTTCCGGGGGAAGCGATAATACGAAAGTCAAACCCCGCGGACGCAGCGTTCCACCGGATCTCACCAATACGGATCTCGAGTACCTGAACCCCCTCGGTGTTCCAGTTGCCTACCTGAGCAGGCAGAATATCCCGAACGCTTTCAGAGCTCAACTGCTGCAGCTGCTCGGTATTACCGGCGAGCGCCGACTCCAGGAACCGCTGTCCAAGGCGGTGCACCCTACGGGCATCGTTCTGCGGTGTATCCTGCTGGGCTGGATAGTACGGAGCCAGCTTTCCAATTATCAGATCGAAGGGGTAATGCTGCACGCCGGCTGCCTGCGCTAAAAAGCGGGCGTTTCGACGAACTATCGCCGACCCTTCGACTATCTCCGCCGGTGGCTCGGGCTCCCCTGCCTGCTCGCTCTCTTCTCCGAACACCAGGGTTCTCTCGGGCTGTTGAATACCGCTTTCATCGCCGCTGCTCTCCGGAGAAGTCTCGGTCTGCTCCTCTGCGGCGTCGGCAGCCCTTTCCTCCTCGGAGCAGGAGGTGAGAACACCCGAACCAACACTCAGTACCAGGAGCACCAACACCGTGTACGCCGATAATCTCTTCATCTGTTTCATCTTATAGATTAGTGGTATACGATGAAACCCGTTTTGTCAAACTCTAAAAAACGACAAGACTCTGGACAATCGAAATAAGAGCGGATAGACTAAGCCACTACTATGAGTCCTACTGTACGTAATTCGATTTTCCGCCATTTGATTCACGACTATACCGAACCGATCCGTGACCCCCTGTGGCACCATATTTACCTTTCTCCCGGGATAAAACGGCTGGTTGCGCTGGAATCATTCCAGAAGCTCGGTCGGATAAAACAGCTCGGCCCGGCTTTTCATGTGTATCCGGGGGCTGTGCATACCCGCCTGAATCACAGTTTGGGGGTATTTCACCTCTCCCGCATGCTGCTGCTGGCCCTGCTCGAACGCAGCGAAGAGCTGCCGCTGACACTCGAAGGGGTCAAGGCCTTCCTTTCGGCAGCTCTTCTGCACGATCTGGGCCATTACCCCTTCGCCCATTCACTGAAGGAGCTGCCCCTGAAGGAGCATGAACAGCTGACCGCCGAGGGAGTGCTCAGCGAACCGATTGCCGGGGCACTGCGTGAGTGGGTCGGCTGCAGCCCGGAGTTGGTGGCGGCTATCGTGGATGAACATATGCAGCTTCCCGAGGACACTGAAGTACCCTTTTACCGCAGACTGCTGTCCGGAGTCCTGGACCCTGACAAGCTGGATTATCTGAACCGGGACGCGTTCTTCTGCGGTGTGCCTTACGGTATGCAGGATACGCAGTTCGTTCTGCACAAGATGCTGCCGCATCCGAGTCAGGGCGTGGCTCTGGAGTCGGACGGGGTGACGGCAGTGGAGAATGTACTTTTTTCGAAGTATCAGATGTACCGTACGGTGTACTGGCACCGCGCGGTGAGAATTGCCACCGCCATGATCAAACAGGCCGTCTACTCGGGAATGGTTTCAAAAAAAATCACCAGTCAG
>JAASTM010000505.1 GCA_021767325.1 Spirochaetales bacterium | reverse complement strand
GAGTTTAATGAGGACAAATGGGACTTGGTAATCAATGTAAACCTCAAGGGCACATTTCTGCTTTGTCAGGCAGTCGGCAAATACATGCTCCAGGAAAAGGCAGGAAGAATAATAAACTTCTCTTCAGTGAGAGGACTCCAGGGAAGAAAGGGGGATATGGCATATGCTCCCAGCAAAGGAGCTATTAATCAACTTACAAGATCTTTAGCAATAGAGTGGGCGACGGCTGGTATAAATGTAAATGCAATTGCCCCAACCTTTACTCTCACAGAAATGAACCGCGAACAAATTGAGGACGAACATACATATGAATGGATCACCTCCCGAATCCCCAAAAACAAGCTCTGCACTATTGAAGAGCTCGTCGGGCCGGTAATATTTCTGCTCTCTCCTGCCTCTGAATTCGTTACCGGACACATACTATATGTAGACGGTGGATGGACGGCGGCATAACCTATGTTATTCCTCAACCACCATCGGAAATCTAATTTGAACCTTCGTATATGGCCGCCGTGTGAGTTCCATACTGCCGTCAATCTGATCCACCAGGGTGTTGATTAACTGCAGACCGAGACTTTCTGGATTCTGCAGGTCGACCTCATCCGGGAAGGGGTTACCGGTGTTTGATCCGGTCAGTACGTACTCTTCTCCCGATAGGTCCGGCTGCATCTCAACCGTAAATCGTGGCTCTTTTTCCGAATTAAAACCGTGCTTGATTGCGTTGGTTGCCAATTCATTGATAATCAGTCCGATCGACCCGGCGGTTTTGGTCTCAATCGGGATGGGTTCCATTTTGCATTCGATAGAAACCGGCCGGTGGGTGAGAGACGAAAAGAGAGAATTCAGTAAATCATGCAGGTACTCTTTCAAATCGATGTGCGTTACCTCATTGGTCTGGAACAGTTTTTCATGCACCATCTGAACCGCTTTTATTTGTCCCATTAAATCGTCCAGATCGGCGGCATCTCCCAGTTCAGCGTCTTTGAGATAGATCAAAGAAGCGATTAGGGCCAGATTGTTTTTCACCCGGTGGTTGAGCTCCGACATGAGATACTCTTTTTCCCGCTCGGTTTTCCTGCGTTCGGTAACATCATATGAAATACCGATAATACCGATCAGCTCGCCCTCATTGCTATATACCGGTGAATTGGTTACATGGGCCAGAAATTCAACCCCCTGCCGCGTACGAACCTTGAAATCACCGGCCCAGCTGTCGCCCTTACTGAGTGCCTGCATAATTTCCGCCGCCTGCTGATGTGAAGTCTGCGGTACAGTCACATTCATGATGCTTTTCCCAACTGCCTCCTCGCGGGGCCAGCCGTACAGCCATTCGGCAAACGGGTTCAGATACATAACCGTCCCATCTATATCCGTGGCAATAACCGCCTCATCCAACGACTCCAGCATCTGTCCCTGGAAGCGCAGCTGGTCTTCGGTAATGTGGTCCTCAGCCCGTTTTTGCTCGGTGATGTCTTTGAACACGCAGTAGGTTTGCCGGAAACTGCCGTCCGGTTTATACCCGATACAGCCCTCGAAGGTGATGTGTCTGTATTCGCCGTTCTTGTGGCGTATTTTGAACTGCACATCGTTGACATACCCCCGTTGCTTGAAAGCCGGGAAGTTCTTCTCGAAGTGAGGCCTCCAGGAGGGATGCAGGAAGTCTGCGAAGTTGCGGCCGATGACCTCCTCCCGGGAATACCCGAGGGTCCGCAGCCAGGCCGGGTTCACCTCTATAAAGTTGCCGTCGATATCCAGAGACTGATAAGGCAGAGGCGCGTTATCGTATAAGAACTTATACTTTTCCTGACTCTCGCGCAGCTTGATTTCGGCTTGCGTGTAGTCAGTCACATCCAGAAAAATTACTATGCCAGAATCTACGTTGCCGTCTTGGTCAAAAATCGGGGCGGCATTTGCCAATACAACCCGGTCTTCCTGGTTGTCACGACGAACAATGAACTGCCGGCTGTTCGTTTCCTCATAGCGCACCGCCCGTGTAAGCGGTACTTCGTCGGTATCCAGCGGCCAGCCGTCAAGATCGAGTATCTCCCAGGTGGCCACATACTGATTAATGTCAATTCCACTCACAATCTTCTCCCGGCTGCCGCCGAGAATCAACACTCCTGCATCGTTCACATAGCGCAGTTTCCCGTCCGGCGCATCGGCAATCGCAATGCCCGCATGGCTGTTATCCAGAGCTGCCATCAGTGTGGACTGCGTCAGGTTCAAATCACGGGCAAGGGAAGAGCGTTCCGCCTCTATTCGAATATGGTGCAGCGCAAAGGCTAAATCGCCCGCTATCTCCTCAAAAAGCTTTAATTCATCAGGATTGTCACTGTAGAAGGCCGGCAGAATTACACTTATCCATCCGTACTTGATGCCGTCATACTCCAGCTGCATTGTCATAGTGGCTTGGTCGCCGTATCCGCAGCTCTGCTCGCTATAGAACTCATTGAAAGGACATCCGGGGCACTCTTCGGCCGGATTGGAGGTTACCTGCACTTCACCGGATTCAAATGCACTCTTGGCACATAGCGGTACGCTCCCCTGACTCAGCAGGGTTTCCATCGGCTTGAAGCTGTCATCGAAGCCGGCATGATAGTAGGGCTCAAGCGGCAGGCCGTCTTCCAGGAGCACAATCCAGGCCTTGTGATAGCCGCTGGTTTCAATCAGGAGCTGGCAGGCCCTGTTGAGCAGCGTGCTCTCATCCCGCTCCGTGGTAATAACCTGGTTGACTTTGCGGATTGACAGCAGCACCCGGTTCACATGCTGCAGGCGGTATTCCCGCGCCTCCATCTCCTGATACGCTATTTCACTTTTTTTCAGATTGATTTGAGCTTCTTGCTTGGCTTCGAAGAGTTTAAAGGCCATATGGATCGATTCGATCAGAATAAACTCACCCGAATTCTTCAGCACATACCCGTAACCGGT
>JAASTM010000504.1 GCA_021767325.1 Spirochaetales bacterium | reverse complement strand
GAGAACAAGCGGATAACCAATATCAAGACCGACAATCCGGACAACCGGATAACCTCGCTGAGCGGAGGGAACCAGCAGAAGGTAGTCTTCTCACGCTGGTTCGGGCTGGACTCGGAGGTGTACATCCTGGACAACCCGACCCAGGGGATTGATGTCGGCGCAAAATTCGAGATTTATGAACTCATCACCCGCTTAGCTGAAGAGGGCAAAAGCGTCATTGTCTTCAGCTCGGAATACTCTGAGATCGAGCGGATCGCCGACCGCTGCCTGGTGATGTACAAGGGGGAGATCAACAAGGAGTTCTCCCGCATGGAAATGAACGAGGTTGATGTGATGTATTACGCAACCGGATCTAATAAGAAGGTGAGTTGAGGGTATGGATACTGAATTGAAATTGCGCAAAGGGTCGGCAGCCTCTGCACGGATTGCCGGGATCATGAAAAAACTGGTACTTGATCATAACTACATACTGTCTCTGATTCTACTGCTGTTGATCGGGCGCTTTGCCAGCGAACAGTTTCTCGCGTCGGCCAGCCTGATCAACCTGCTGAAATCGTCGGTGTTTATCGGCATTATCTCGCTGGGAATGACCATGGTCATCATATCCGGAAACATAGACCTGTCGGTCGGCTCGATGCTGGCATTGACTGCGGCCACCGGAGTAGTGGTGTTCAATGCCACTACCAGTATTTTCTACTCGCTGGTGGCAAGCGTGGCCATGGGCTTTGTACTCGGTCTGTTCAACGGAGTATTCATCGGATTGGCCAGGGTAGCCGCCTTTATTGTGACTTTGGCCACACTAGTCGGGTACCGCTCGATTACCATCCAGGTAGGTGACGGCGGACCGCTGATCGTAGACAACGACGCCTACTTCAATCAGCTGCGGACTATCGGTT
This sequence comes from Spirochaetales bacterium, assembly GCA_021767325.1. The sequence continues at coordinate 2,032 of JAASTM010000504.1, read as the reverse complement.
ACGGGAAACTCGGCGAGATTCCGTATCTGGTTATCTGCTTCATTGCTATCTCGGTTTTCGTGTGGTTTGTGATGACCAAGACCAGATTCGGCCGCTATGTGTACGCAATCGGCTCCAATGAAAAGGCCGCCCGCCTGACGGGTATCAATGTGCGGCTGATGAAAGTGGCCATATTCACTATTACCGGCGTCCTGACCGGGCTGGCTGGATTCCTCTATATCACCCGCTTCGGATCGGTGGACGTGTCCACCGCCGGCAAGATGTTCGAGCTGGACGTAATTGCCGCCGTGGCAATCGGCGGTACCTCGATGGCCGGCGGGCGCGGCTTCGTGCAGGGTTCGGTCTTCGGCGCTGTAATTCTCTACGCTATCGACGCAATTCTCTCGGCCTTCCAGGTGCCGGCCTTTGTTAACGACCTGATCAAGGGCATCCTGATCCTTGGCGCAGTGCTGATGCAGCGCGCCCTGGAAAAAGAGCGCACCGAGTAATTTTGTATAGATACACTGTCTCAGGGGTCCGGGCCTCCTTTCGGGCCCCTGAATTCTAATAAGGGTTTTGACAAATCATAAAATTAAGATAAGATATTTACCATTCTAAGGATGTGATGCAACAAAGGGTTAATTCTGAATGGTATGGCTAATCGATTTAATTGATAAAAACCAGAAACTCTACGGGGTGGTGCTGACAGCTCTCTATGCGGCAGTACTCCTGTATTCCTGGATTGATTATGAGCTCATAGTTCAAGGGTCCATCTTTTTCCTGCTCCCGATAATTCTATTCTCCTTTCTCGGCATGAAAACCGGATTGATCATTGCAGGTATAAACGTAGGGGTACTGTTGGCCGCGACGTATTGCCACGGGTTTTCCGGCATATCTCAGCTTCCCTTTGTGTGGCACTTTGGCGGTGCTCTGGTGAGTTTCGCAGTTGCCTACTCTTTCGGAACGATAAAAAGCCTCTACACCAAGGAAAAACGATCTGAACGGATTATAGAAAAATCGAAGGCACAGTATCAGAAAGTGGTTGATAACATAAAGGAAGGCATGCTTATTCTCGATCCCGAGGCAAAGATAACTTTTATGAACAAGGCCGGCGCCGATATGCTCGGAATCGAGGTGCGGAATACCGGCGTTAGCGTGCTCGATTTACTGGATGAGGAGAACCGACGAATATTCGAAAGCGAGATGCGCAAGCGCTCGAAAGGGCGGCCGTCTGAATATCATATTTACTTTAGCCATCCCACACGCGGCCGGCGGCACCTGTTCGTTGCAGCCTCTCCGTATGTAGATGAGAACGGGGTCATGACCGGCAGTATCGGTTTTGTAAATGATATAACCGATACGGACGAGCAAAAGTCAAAGATACAGTCTCTACAGCGAAGAAACGAGTATTTAATAGCCGAGATGCACCATAGAATCGGGAATAGTCTGTCGGTGATCAGGGCCTTCCTCAATCTGTATTTGACTGATGATTCGGTCGAAAAAGCGGAAGGGCTGAAAAAAGTCGAGGATATTATCAACACTATGGCCTTCATAAATAACAAGTTCTTTATGAATTTCGACCGACAGACCCTCAATATCGGAAGACTCGTGAGGGAGGCAGTGATCGATCTTGCCGAAAAATATAATTTCGACTTGCAGAAGGTGAGCGTAGATGCAGACAATAGAGAAGAACACATAGATGTGGCGCTTCCTCTGGGAATGCTTTTGACAATTTTCCTTTCGAGTCTCATTAGCCGGGTAAATGTCGACGGATGTGAGTTGTCCATAAGGCTGCGGAGCAGAAAGAGTTCGGCTGAACTCACGGTGTCCGGAAGCAAGGCGAACATTTTTCACAGCGATTGTATCGCCGAGGAACTGGGGAATGAAGGCGAGATCATCCGCGCGCTGTTAGACCAGATGGGGGCCACCTGCAAACCTCTCGGAACTAAAAAGAACGTGTTGAGTATAGAGTTCTGAGAGCACTTACTATCAATTATTGTGTGGGAAAGTGAGCTGAAACACGGGGTATGGGCTCTTGTGTAATGCGATTGTT
>JAASTM010000503.1 GCA_021767325.1 Spirochaetales bacterium | reverse complement strand
CGAAGCCATTTTTCAATCGGCTCTTGATACGACCGAGCTGCTCTTCCCGCCCATCTTCGGCATCACCTGTATGTACCTGCGGGCCGAGGAACTCTACAAACTCTCTGCGTAGTTTTTTGAGGAGACTGGGCGGCATAAACAGCCCATCCTGGCAGTCTACTTCAACTGTTCCGACCGTAAAATCGTACTCTCCACTCGCAGAAAAAACCCGCTTAACCTCTTCAGTCGATATCCCGTGCTTTTTTGCATCTTCCAAATCGAGAGGAGCTGTCCATGTGAGATTTTGGGCACCTTCCGTGCTTACTGAGATCTCATTACGCTGAATACGCACCTTCAGATCGACGCGCGGAAGAATCTTCAACAGTGGGAGGGATTCCGGATCGGGCCAATTCTGCTTAATGCTCTGGGAAACCTTGTATACCTTGGACCCAGCGGCCACCTCGCGATCAAAGGGTATCTCCGCCTCTCCTCTAGCTACGCTCCTCACACGGGATCCCCGCTGCTCGAGGCTTCTAATCGTAAAACCGGCACTCTCTTCACCGCCGGCGCTCTGGATACGGATACGATCGCCAAGGTGGAGTTTCCGCTGTACATCCACAACTACTCTACCGTTACGAACACTCTTTACACTGCCGATTAGCAATCCGCTCACTCCAACGTTCTCCGGCTGCAACACCGTCTCCATATCCTCGCCCGTAGCAAAACCATGTGACCATTTTCTTCCGAATGAACCTGAGAGCACCTGCTTCGCCTGGCCGATCACCTGATCGTAGCGTGTATTGTCTGCATCAAGCACCATTCGATAGGCCTGCACCACACTCTGCACGTAGCTCGGCTTCTTCAACCGCCCTTCGATTTTAAGAGAGGCCACTCCAATCCGCTTGAGTTCCGGTACCAGATCCAGAGTATACAAATCCTGTGTCGAGAAAAAGAATCCGGCCTTTTTACCGCCCTTGTCCTCAGAGTAATAACGGCGCCGGCAGGGCTGCTTGCACCTCCCGCGGTTCCCACTCCAACCTCCGATCCAGGAGGAGAACAGACACTTACCTGACAATGAGCAACACAGAGCACCGTGTATAAACACCTCGATTTCGAGAGGTGAGCGTGCCACTATCTGTTCGAGCTCATCGATAGTTACCTGCCGCTCGAGAATTACCCGCTCCATCCCCATTTTCTCGGCCGCAGCAACACCGGCACTGTTGTGAATGCCCATCTGTGTCGAGGCATGTACCGGCAGTGACGGAAAGTACTCTCCCAGCATCCGTGCAATCCCAAGATCCTGGACGATTACCCCGTCGGGCATCAGCTCGGTCATGCGGTACAGCTGTTCGGCAGCCTCCTCCAGCTCCGGCTGCTTGAGAAGGGTATTGAATGTCAGGTAGTAGCGCTTATCGTGCTTTTTCGCATAGGCCGAAAGCCTGGACATATCCTCGAAACTAAAATTATCTGCCATTTCACGGGCATTATACTTACCGAGTCCACAGTACACCGCATCGGCGCCGCTGACATAGGCTGCCAGGGCTGTCTCCAGATTACCGGCCGGTGCCAACAGTTCGGGTGAGTTGTTCATACCATTCATTGCCCCAAGTATAGGATTTTTTCAATTCTTTTTCTACAAGATTCCAGCTGCACGTCGGCACCCCGGCGTTGAAGCCGCAGCATCAGAGTGGGCGGCGTATATTGGACTGAAAAAAAACACATTTTTTGTAAAAAAAACTAAAGCCGGGTAAAGTTTTTGCCGGGGGGTGGTCGAAAAGTAAAGATGTGGAAGGAGGCTCCGCGGAACAAATTTAAAGCCTTTTTCCCTTCTACAACAGATATCGGCCGAATAATCGGCCGGTTTAGAAAAAATTTGCCTTGTGAGGCAAAAAAATAGGGCAAGGATGCCCTACAAGATTTCAAGGAGGAGATCGTATGATTATTAATCACAACATGAGCGCAATGTTTGCGCAAAACCAACTGAAGCAGACCAACGGTGCTCTCAATAAGAACATCGAAAAACTGTCTTCAGGGCTTCGAATCAACCGAGCCGGCGATGATGCATCCGGACTGGCCGTGAGTGAGAAAATGCGGGCCCAGATCCGCGGTTTGAACCAGGCTTCCCGGAATGCTGAAAACGGCATCTCTTTCATCCAGACCACTGAAGGGTATCTGCAGGAATCTCAGGACATCATGCACAGAATGCGTGAACTGGCAGTTCAGTCTGCAAACGGTATCTATACCGATGAGGACAGAATGCAGATTCAGGTAGAGATCAGCCAGCTGGTCGATGAAATTGACCGTATCGCCAGTCATGCGCAGTTCAACGGCATGAACATGCTGACCGGCCGGTTTGCCGCCGAAAACGGTGAAAATACCGTAACCGCTTCTATGTGGTTCCACATCGGTGCCAATATGGATCAGCGGGAGCGCGTATACATCGGAACTATGACATCGAATGCCCTTGGCATGCGACAAATGGGTACCGGCGAGACCATTACAATGGAAACTCCCGAAGATGCCAACCGCTCAATCGGCACCATCGATGCGGCATTGAAGAAGATCAACAAGCAGCGTGCAGATCTCGGTGCGTACCAGAACCGCTTAGAGCATGCCGTTCGCGGAATTGACATCGGCGCGCAGAACCTGCAGGCAGCCGAATCACGGATTCGTGACGTCAACATGGCTAAAGAGATGGTTGACTACACCAAGAACCAGATTCTTCAACAGGCTGGTACTGCTATGCTGGCTCAGGCGAACACAAAGACACAATCGGTCTTGCAACTCCTGGGATAGCGCGTTATATTTAAACCTGAGGTAATATCGTTCTTTGAAAACGTACCCTCCTAATTTGGTATTAACTTAAGGTGATGGGCCGGCCTTCGGGTCGGCTGCATCTCCTTAACATGTGGGGAGCAGTCCGGAAGGGGCGCGCAAGAGGCCTTCCCTG
>JAASTM010000502.1 GCA_021767325.1 Spirochaetales bacterium | reverse complement strand
GGGCAACGACGGCAATCGCACAGCGGTGCAGAACTCCCTGGCCGACAGTCTGCAGATAAACAACGCTCCCGATCATTTCACCATTTTCCGTGAACAACGCTCGGGCTTGTGGTATATTCGCGAGAACAGCGCCCTGCACAGTCAGGGAATGTTCGTCCAGCTGCACGGGTACGAGACTCAGGTGTACCTCGATTTTTACCAGGTGCAGGACACCGACGGACTCTACAGAAAGCTCTATGAAAGTCTGAACGGACGCGGAACTCATGACATCGAATTGAGGAAAAAGGAACTCTTCCTGCAACCGGTGCACCATGCGTTCAAGCGCTTTCTCCAATCGCCGCTCATTACTCCGGTACGCCAGGCTCTGTATCAGGGGAGTGGGCTGCAAAAGATCTCTTTTGAAGATTACTGGTCCTACTATGATGATTTCCTGGATGAGTGCCTGCGGCTCGGATACGGCAACAGCCAGCAAAAGGAACACGCCCTGGCGCATTTTCAGAAGAATCTGGATGCCCTCGGAACCCTCTCATCTCTCAGCCAGCCGACCCGCCGTCCGCACTCCGCCAACCGTGCCGGCTACTACCATCGCGGCCTCGCAATGATGCCGGAAACAACCCTGGTTGTGCTGGCCTGGACGCTGCTCACACCCCTCGAGGAGTTCATCCGGGGAAGCACCGGCTATCGGAATGCCGCCGAGTGCGCCGACGACCTCCTGCTTCCGCAGCAGTTTGCCAAACCGCTGCGCGAGGCGGAAATTGCCGACGAACTACTGCCGCGTATTTACAGCCTCATCTTAGCCGCGGTAGAACAGCATAAGTGGCTCGATTCAACCGACGGAAAAGCAGCCGAGTCAAAGCAGACGGCTGCCACCCAACCTGCTGCTAACGAACCGGCTGCCACGAACTCGGCACCAGGCAGCAGCGATAGCGCAACGGGTCCTTCCGCCGATCAGCTTCTGGAACAACTCATCCGCCAACCGTATACAGCGGCCTTTCTCGAACTGCATCACGACAACAGCGCCGAATGGTACAGGGGTGAATCGATGCAGGAGCTCTTCTGGTGGTTGAACACTCTGGGCCTCCTGGACCAGATAGAAGCCGGGCAGCGCGCAATGCGCGCGGACGGGGTGTTCCAATATATTGACAAATGGATAAAAGCCGAAGAATCGGCTGAATACCGTGTAGAGCTGCTGTTGCTGCAGAGCAGCGAAATCAAATAGCTCAGGCCTCGTACACGTTCCGGGCAATCGGCATCCGGCGGCCCGTACCGAAGGCGCGGGTAGAAACCTTTAATACCGGCGGAGCCTGACGCCGTTTGTATTCATTACGCCCTACCAGCTTCAAAACCTCACGCACGGTTTCCATATCGTGTCCGGTGTGGGCAATCTCATCGGCCGATTTATTTTCCTGCACGTATTTCACCAGAATATCATCCAGAACCTCATATGCCGGAAGACTGTCCTGGTCGGTCTGATCGGGACGCAGTTCCGCCGAAGGGGGTTTATCAATGATGTTTTGCGGGATGATCTCCTCCGAGCTGTTGATATGATTGCATAACTCATACACCTGCGTTTTCAGCAGGTCACCGATTACCGACAATCCCCCCGACATATCTCCATACAGGGTACAGTAGCCGGTGGCAAGTTCGGATTTATTACCGGTGGTCAGCAGCAGCGAACCGAATTTATTGGAATAGGCCATCAGGAGGGTTCCCCGTATCCGGGCCTGAATGTTCTCTTCGGTTACATCCGGCCGCTTCCCCTCAAACACCGGCTCCATGACTCCCAAAATCGCCTTGAAGGGCTCCTCAATCGGCAGGATATCGTATCCGATCCCCAGGTTCTCCGCCAGTTGCCGGGCATCGGTCTCACTCGCCTCCGAGGAGTAGCGCGACGGCAGCGCAAAGGAGTGGACATTCTCAGGCCCCAGCGCCTGCGTGGCAATTACCGCTACCAGTGCCGAGTCTATTCCGCCGGAAAGCCCGAGGTGCACCCGGGAGAAGCCGCACTTCGTTACGTAGTCGCGCACTCCCAGCACCAGTGCTTTTCGCAGCTTTTCATTCTCATTCACCTCAGGCAGCTTTACCGGCTGATGGGCTGACTCGGTATCGATTACCAGATAATCCTCAGCGAACTCGTCGGCACACTTAATCAGACGGCCTTCGCTATCGGTCATCATTGAACATCCGTCGAAAATGAGGTTATCGTTCCCGCCGACCATATTCACATACACAGTCGGAACGGCTGAGGATTGTCCGATCTTCTCCAGCAAACCCAGCCGCAACTCCTGTTTTCCGCTGAAAAAGGGAGAGGCGGAAGGACTGAGCAGCAGATCTGCCCCCGCATCCATCAGCTCTTTGACCGGATCCACTGCATAGCGTGTGCCCGGAGCGGATTCCTGTTCCCACCAGATATCTTCGCATATAGCCACGCCGATCCGCACTCCCTCCAGTTCGAACACCGACCGCCCCGCCGCAGGTTCGAAATAGCGCGCCTCATCGAATACATCATAGGTGGGCAGAAGGGTTTTCGCCTGGGTGTGGAGTATCCTTCCGTCCCGCAGGACGGACACGACATTTTGCAGCGGCTTACCGGAAGTACCGCGGGTCCGGTCGACATAGCCCACCGCAACTGCTATCTGCGGCGGCAGCTCTTTCTGCAGCCGCCGGACTGCTTTCTGGTTCTCCCGGACAAAGCGGTCATAATCCAGCAAATCCATCGGCGGGTAGCCGCAAATGCTCATTTCCGGCATTACCAGCAGATCGACCAGATCATCCGCCGCCCGCTCGGCATACCGGAGGATTTTATCAATATTGCCGCTGAAATCGCCGATTTTAGTATTTATTTGCCCTATAGCTATTTTCATATCAAATCTCCATCTCTTTCTGTGTATCATACATTAACTGTTTCTTGAATTTCAAACTCTTTTTCAATTACTAT
>JAASTM010000021.1 GCA_021767325.1 Spirochaetales bacterium | reverse complement strand
TTCTGCGCCGTGCTGTTGAACTCGTTGACCGTACTCTTAAAGCGGGTTTCGAAGGAGTCGTACATGGTGTACAGATCGCCAAAACGGTCGATTATTTCGGCCTTTATCTTCTTGACCGAGGTGCCTTCCTGAATCCGCTCGAGATAAGCCGGCAGGCTGTCGAAGAGCTCCCGCAGTTTCTCGTAGTAGACCGACTTCACGGAGGAGAGTTCTCCCTGTGCATCGGTGAATTTAGAACTGATCTGGTTAAAAGTAGCTTTGGTAATGACCGCCTCACTGACCATGTTCAGCAGATTGTCGATGCGTTTCGAATCCACCCGCAGCACCGATCCGCCGCCGCCTTTGCGCAGCTCCGGCTCCTTGCTGGGCTTCTGGTCCGCCTTTTCGGCCGGGGCCTCCGCTTCGGCTGCTGCTGCGGCCGTACCGCCGGATGCCGCTGCCTTTTCTGCGGGCTGAGCAGCCTTCGCCGGCTGGGCGCCGGCTGCCGACTTGGCAGACGGCTCGGGCTTTGCAGCGGCCGGTTTCGAGGCAGCCGGCTTGGCAGCGGCAGCTTTCTCGGGTTGTGCCTGGGCGCCGGGGCTCAACTTATCGATCGCAGTGACCGATTTACTCAGCACTGCATCGGGTATATGTACCTTCTTCTCAATTACCTCGACCGGGGAGGCGGTGGAAACATAGTAATACACAACTGGAAAAAACTGATCCTCGTACAACTGTTCGAATTCAGGGTCAGTTTTCAATACGGTGCCGATATCCTTGAGGGCTGCAAATACTTGTACTCCGCCGATGGTGTTCATTGGATGGTCTTCATTGAACTCCACCATCACCTGATACACCTTCTCACCGCTCTGGGCCGCATCCTTCAGCTCGAGCAGGTCGTACTCCGAAAGAGAGCCGCCGGCAGCCCCACCGGAGCTGAGCGCTTCGGAAGATACCGGTGCAATTGGTTCCGCTTCGACCTCAGGAGCAGCCGGCTGAGCTTGAGTAGCACCGGCCCGGGCTGTCTGCGGCGAGGGGCTCCCGCCCTCGAGCAGCGAACGCAGCTTAGCCTGCAGATCGGAAATATCTTCATCGTAGGTAGTGCCCTCTTTCTGGGCCGCCAACATCGCTTTGATGACATCAATCGAGTTCAGCAGGATATCCACAACCTGTTCACTGGCCATTACCTCGTTGCTGCGGATTGCATCCAATACATCCTCAACAAGGTGGGTAAACTCCGACAGCTTGGTCATCTGCACCGTGGCAGCAGCCCCTTTCAGAGTATGGGCAGCACGGAAAATCTCGTCGATTGCATCATGATCGCTGGGGTCGTTCTCGAGCACAAGAATATTCTGCTCGAGACTGTCAACCTGCATCTCGGCCTCGATAAAAAAGTCCTTCAGCAGTTCCTCGTTATTCGGATCCAAATAGTCACTCATTATGGCATTAATCTTCATATATAACGAACTTTAAGTCAAGTATAAACTTTACAGAGAGTCCAAAATGTCGATATTCTGAATAGGGTCCTTATATTGAAAATATGACGGAATGGTTTAAACTATTTCTTATAGGAGCGTAAAAATAATGAAAAAACGATATTTCGCCTTCCTGTGCCTACTCTGCGCAGCTTTTCTACTTCCGGCAGCCGTATATAGTGCCGATCTGACTATCCCGGAGCTCGAACTGATCAGCCGCGGCACATGGCAGAATGACACCCTGCTGCTCCAAACCCGCGGCCGCAGCGAAATCCAGGTCTCCGGCGGCTACAAGTTCGGCGGTTCGCTTCTGCTGGGCTTCGAAAGTCAGGACCTCACCTACGCGAACCAGGACGCCCCGGTTCGGAGCGACTATGCAACTGAACCCGAATTCGCCAACGCCCTCACTACCTATCTCGACAACCAGACCACCCTCCAGTTCCAGGGGGCCCGGATTACCTATCGGAACCTGTTCGAAACCCCGACCGATCTGACCTATTTCGTCGGCCGCAACGACCGGCTCGGGTCGGCCGATGTATTTCCAACAGAGTTCGGTTCGATACCCATCGCCACCAAGTATCAGGGCTATCTCTACTTTCCGCAGAACGAATACCGCGGCATTCATACCGTCAACGGAACCGGAATCGAGCTTTCCAGCACCTTCGGCAGCGAGTGGAACCGCAGCTCGCTGTATCTCTATCAGGACGGATACCTCGGAGAGGGGATCTATTCCGCCGACGCCCGCTTTTTAGCCAATTTCGAAAAGCTGAAGATGGAGCTCTTCGGCGGAGCCACGTTTCCGCAGGCCGACTATGGATTGTACCGAGCCGGAGTCCTGTTTTACTACCGGCCGGCAGAGAAGGGAGAGTTTTTCTCCCAAATCGGTATTCCCTATTTCGCTCCTATGGATACCCTCAACATCAACGATTTTTACTTTTTATTCGAACCGCGGGTTCATTTCGAGTATGTAAGTGTCATTCTAACCCTTTTCTGGCATCCCTCAATGTACCTCATGCAGAGCACCGGCGATGAGGGCTCGGCGGATGTGCATTTCAATTTAATGTTCGGAAATCCCTTGGAAAATCCGATCAGCGGCGGGCTCGAGACGAATTTCACGCTCGAAACCGCATCCAGCAGTTCTCAGGATTTTGAAATCAAAGTGACCCCATATCTCAGCGCCATCACCAGCGGGGTCATTTGGAATTTTATGATAAACGTCAGAGCCCTTCCCTACTCTTTAGATGAGGAAATGTTTGAAGGGGTAATCGGCGTAAAGGCGGAGTTTTAATATGAAAAAGATCATCCCTGTACTGTTTCTGTTGCTATGCTTCTCTCTGCAGTCGCTTTTCAGCCTCGATGTCACCACCCTGGTACACGGCGGCAACATCACCTTTGACAAGGACAGCACTGCACTCCAGACATCTCTCAGCGGTACCGACTATTATTACGGCCTGAGTATCTTCGGCACCCAGGAAATAGATGACAACATAACCCTGCACGCCGGCTTCAAATACGATCCGGTCCTCAGGTACACCACTTACACCAGAGTGGAATTTTCCCGCGATTTTTATCAGATAGCCATCGGTCCCTTTTTCGGAATATTCAATTCATGGAACCCGATAATGAAAAGCGGGATTTCAACTTCCATCAGATTCGACTACCCGGGGGTAGCGTTTGCATCCTTCCGCTCGGACAGCTCGATCGCCGCCCGGTTCACAAAATCCGGCGACTACATGCAGGAACACAATCAGCTCTCGGCCGGCTACTACATTCCGCATGCAATCTGCTCACTCAACCTCACCACCAAACGGTATGTAACGCAGCAGACCGAAACCCTGGAAGTCGACGACTCCTTCACCGAATACTCCTTTGATGTCGATATCTTTCAAAAGAATGTCCCGGTGCGCGTACTCCTGTCCTTCGCCTATCAGCAACTCGAACGAATCTACTCCACCGGCGGCACCGACACTGCAAACCAGCTAAACTCCCTCGTATTCGGGACCCGTTTTCGCATAGATGTATCGCCGCGGACAACACTCCTGGCCCAATTAGACAGCAGCGTGTACTCCTTCGGCACCGCTGGTTCCGATTCGCTTTCAATCCCCTCCTCGGGGATAGGGATGTATCTCTTCCGGGCCGAACTGGGCGCAGAAATAAGTTTTTAATGAATCCAATCTTGTGAGCATGTGGCGTGTGTGTCCTGCATGATTCTAGTCATTACAAAATAAACCACCCGTCACAATTGTGACGGGTGGTTGGATTGATTTTTCTTACTTTCTCACTCAACTCAGGTAGCTAAACTCAAGTAGTAAAGCCTAATGCAAGGCGATATATGTGTACTCTCGATTCAGAACTACTCGTTGTTACCGGCTTCTTCCTGCTCGGCTTCATCCTGATGGAGTTTCTGTGACTCAAGCGCTCGCAGAACCTGCAGTTCACCCAGCCGCTGCCATTCAGCAGTCCGTCGGGATTCTTCACGTTCTTCAAGAATACCCCAGAGGGCTTCGTTGTCGATGCCGCCTTCGTCCGGCAGAACCGCCAGGTCGTAAGTCAAAGTAACATCTTTAATGTAAGTGATAGTATCGCCGCCCATCTGTGCAGCATCTTTGTAGATGATAAAGCCTTTCAGCTTGCGCATGGGGGTGAGCTTCGGGTAGAGAGGCATCCTCTGCAGCTCGCGGTTACGTACATCCTCGATGTAGTTGGGGTTGGACCAACCGAGGTTTCTCCAGCCTCTGAACTCCATGTAGTCGAGGAACATGTTGCGTTCATTCCCATCCTGGTCTTCGAGAATAAGACCGATTCCGTTCGGGAAGTTCGAACCGTAGACATTCACAGAAACCTTTTTCAATGCGCCTACGTTCTTTACAACGCCGTACCCTTCAAACTTACTGCCTTCACGATCCTGCTCGTTAGCCTGCATGTATGCAGGAATCTCGAACGGGGGTTTGATGATGGCATACGAGTTAAAAGGCTCTTCCGGGAAGTGTACCCGGATACCCATAACAGTTTCGCCGGCGAATTGATCCGCATCTTCGCGTACAGGCGCTTCCTTCGTGTAGGAAAGACGTTCATTCTGTACTGTCCGTGAAGAAGAGGCCAACTGCACATCCCAATTCTCAATCGCCAGAGATGTAACCATGAGCTCTTTTTCTTCTTCCGTGAAACCTATGCCGGCCTTTTCGGAAAAGTCAACGAGAGTAGCTTCGTTATTTCCATCTTCGCGATCCGCGGTAAGAGTCGAAAAATCGATGAGAACCGATTCCTCTGCGGTAACAGAAAAACTTACCACCAAAAGCATAATACCAAGTAGAATTCCGAACCGTTTCATCCAGTGCTCCTTTTTAAAACAGTTTACCTATTGCATTTAAAATTATACGGAACCAATTTAGTTTGTCAACGATTTTTCTTTTTTTTTCAGTTTCACGATTTACTCTCGGTGAATTTTGGCTGTTCACCGTTCACAGTGAAGACAATTCGATCGATTTGCGGATAATTGAAGACTATGCTCTTTCGCACACAGTCCAACGCCTCCTCGAAAGACAGACGCGATTCACTCTCCTGAAACACCACATCTACCGAAAAATCTATATACAGCTTCTTATTCCGCAGCATAATCGTGCGGATAGAAGTCTCCTGCGGCAGAACCGCCACATAGTTGACATCGAAGGGCCCCAACAGAATCTCTTTTACCAGCAGCTCTATCTCTTTTTCCGTGGTCGGCTTGGTCGGCAGACGGCGTTCCTCTCCCGAACAGACGGAGGAGCGGTATTCCGGGAAAAAGAGGACCTGCCGCTGCATATCGGTCCCGTGCAGGAGAAACAGCAGCAGTGAGACAGCCAGACTCAACGCCAGAACTCCCAAAAGTATAATCGTTATTCGATCGAGGTTTTTCACCAATTACTCCCTTACGGAGGTATTTTCGAAATGTTCGATAAATCCGTGCACGCCATTATAGATGCCATCGGTAATCTTCTTCAAGTGACTGCTGGTGCGCATCCGCAAAGCTTCTTCCCGATTGGTAACGAAACCGATTTCCACCAGCACCGACGGCATCTTGGCATTTCGCACCACAAACCAGGTCTCCTCCTTCAGTCCGCGGTTCTCATGTTCATCTCCGAGGGAGCTGTCCATACCGTTCAGGATATTCTGGGCCAGAAGAATACTCTCGACGGTATACTCCTCTTCGAGCATGGTATTGAGTATAGGAGCTACCTCCCGGGCCGACTCGTCCAGGCTGGCCGGGTCAATCAGCTTCCGCCGGTAATCCGGGGGAAGATACCACACTTCAAAACCCTGGGCCTTGCTGTTGAGAGAGGCGTTGGCGTGGACTGAGATAAAGATCATGGCCTCCCGTTCGCCTAATTCGATTTCGTTGGCAATCTGGGTACGCTCTTCCAAGGTCAGATACACATCCTCATCCCGGGTGAGCACCACGTTCTTCTCCGGATATTTGAAGCGCAGGCGGGCCGCAAGCTGTCTGGCAACCGCCAACACCAGGTCTTTCTCCATAATAACAACCGGCTTTCCGTTTTCAGTAAACCTGCCGACCGCTCCGCTGTCCTTGCCGCCGTGCCCGGCATCTATGATGATGGTCGAAATGTAATGCTGGTTTTCCTGGGCCGACTTGAGGCCCAGTGTATCGATGAGGTAGGAGGCATCTTCCTCCGAAAACCAAATATCCCCCCGCTCACCCCGCTCCGGCGGGACAATCGATCTGAAAGACTCGTAATTCACCACCAAAAAAGGAGAATCGAGCCGGTACACCAGACTCGTATCGCCCTTCTCCAGACTCCCCAGCTGCCGCATCGGGTCCCACTGCAGACGAGCCCCGGTTTTACTGCGGATCTCCTGCAGCGGGATACCGGGCTCAGCCCAGAGATCCGCCGGTACGATCAACAGAAAGACCCACATAACTATCGCGGCAGAAACGAGTTGCAGATAATTTTGAGAACGTGAAATCGAGTTCTTATGCAAACTCATCAGATGCATTCGCGTTTGGCTCCGTAAAAACAGTCTCAACCGGTTCTCCGCAGTGGGCGGCATGGCGGATACTATCGACCAGCCACACGGCACCCTGAACGCCCCCGCGCAGAAAGGCGTGCCAGAAAACCGCTCCTATAACTATATCGGCAGATTCTCGATCCTTCGCAACCGCTGCATCGCTCAGAGCGCACACTTTCTGCCAGGCCGCGGAGAAAGGGGTCCCGTGCCAATCGCAGTCGGCTTCGGACTCGATATCCGGCAGCCCCTGAACCGCGATTTCGAGGTCTTGATCCGGCTGGAGACGAGCGTAGCTGTCACGATGATCGATAAAGCTCGCCATGGACCGCAGCGCCTGCACATTCTCCGGGTTCTCCAGGGTGAAGGCGTCGGGAATCCAGGTTTCCTTTTCAACGAACAGAAACCGGCGGGTACGATCATTGTTCGGCTCGAGGCGCACGAAGACCTCCCGGCAGGCATCCTCGGCGGCACGCACAGCTTCATCGCGAGTCGGTGCGGCGCTTATAAAATTACCGCTTTTTTCAACATTATTGGTGGGAAAGCCGGTTTCATTACCTTCGGCTACCCGAATAAACATCTCTTCTATCCAGGGGATAGACCCTGCTTTTCGAGCCTCTTCTACCCGCTTTACTACTCCGGGAATCGAAATAAAGGCCCGCTCCGCCGACACCCACTCTCTGGCCGGAGTCAGCGAGTCCGGCCGCCGGCCTACCGCCAGCCGGAGTGCGTTTCCGGTGAGCTCGACCCCGCTGCAGTAGGGATAGGTCCACCCGGACATGTAGCCCCCCGAAAGCCGGGCGGCCACTTCACCGATAACCGCCCGGCGGCCATCCCACTTCACATCGCCTTTGGCCGCTCCGTTCCGGATTCCCAGGGCGCGAACCGCCTGTGTAAAGACCGATTTGACAGCGGCGAGCACCGCACCGTCGTAGCTGGTGGGAATCGTGTGGCCCATCTCGATGAAATACGGCGGAAAAAAGATGTGGCGGTCGGCAATCCCGGTAAACACGATCTCATCCTCCACCACCAGGGCATCGATACTGAACTCCGGGCCCTCGATATACTCTTCTACTATCACCGTACCCGCCCGTGAAAAGCGGCGGGCGGAGCGGACGGCCCGGCGGTACTCCTCGGGGCTGTCGACCCGGCGGATGCCCCGGGCACCCATATTGTCGACCGGCTTGACGACCAGCGGCAGAGCGAGCTGCTGCAGGGCCGCCTCTACCCCCTCATCCGACGCGAGCTGAACAAACCTCGGAGATGGAACTCCATGCTCTGCAAAGACTTGCCGCATTCTATCCTTACGGCTGGCATTCAGCGCCACCTCAGGGGGCAAGCCGGGCAGCTGCAGGGCTTCCGCCACCCGGGCAACCGTATAGGAAAAATCGGTGCCGGCGGTGAACACCCCGTGCAGACCCTTTTTGGCATGAATACCGGCCGCCGCTTCAATCATCCCATCGATATCGGTGAGATCCACCGGAACAAAGTGGTCGGCAAGGCCTACTCCGGGAGCCGCCGGATTACCGTCGGCCGCATACACCTCCCATCCCTGCCGCTTTGCCCAGCGGAGCGCCGGAAGCTGCATTACACCGGCTCCGAGAATGAGTATACGGGTGCTCTGTTCTGGTTCAGCCATCTTGCTCTCCTGTGTGTTGTCCTGCGTGGTCTGGAGCGTAAGGCCCCGCTCCACTCTGCACCTCACCAATTTTTTCGGCGTACACTTCAAATGTGTCGCCCAGACCGAAAACTACACTCAGCCGCAGGAGCAGCGCCCACGCGAAGTCGTGCAGCCGGGAAGGGCCTCTCCTGCGGGCCTCCGCCAGACGGGGGCCTATCAGCGGGAAACGCTCGGGATGGTGCCCGGTAATTACTATTTTTTTAACCCTGAAACCGAACTGCAGCAGAACTTTGCGGGCGACAGCCGGACTCCAGATAGAATGGTGGTCCCGGGGGCTCTGCCGCAGAAACTCCTTCAGCGATTTTCGGGCACTTATTCCGGTGCTGTTCGGGGTGGAAAAGGCCAGCAGACCGCCCATTTTAAGCAAGCGGCCGGCTTTACTCAAGACTGCGTCGACCCTTGCGAAATGCTCAATCACAAACCACATGCTGATTACATCGTAAAGTTTCTCAGCCCCGAACTCCTCGAAGGGCAGGTTCCAGACCGGTATATCCAGCTGGCTGCGCACGTAGTCGGCGGCAGAGCTGACCGGTTCGAGCCCTTCCGGCTCAAATCCGGCCTCGGCGGCGGCCGCGAGGAAGGGACCGTAGGCACAGCCCACATCCAGGAGACGCCCACCCGGCGGTGAATCAAAGCTTGTGGTGCCGGGGCTGAGAATGCGACGGATTACCGCGAGGCGGCGGCGGCTCATCTGTTTGATGGCAGCAAAGTCTTCGAGGTAGCTGCGGCCGTACTGGCTGCGGTACTCCTCGAAAAAGTAATCCCGGGTGTAGCGCTCCTGTGCTGCGAAGAAATCGATCTGGTAGAGCAGACCGCACTGCCGGCAGCGGAAAAAGCTGCGTTCGGCGCAGCGCAGCACCGCCTCGGCGGTTAGGCGCCCGCAGGCGGGACAGTCGCGGACTTCTGGGGCCCGCAAACGGCCCAGCAGTGAGGCGGGAGACCTTTTTTCGGCCGGGGCGGCCCGGCGGGACGCCTGCAACACCTGGGAGGGATGGTTTAAAAAATGTGAGAACCGGCGGCCGTTGATTCTGCGGACACCGACCATCGGAAAGCCGGCCAGGCGGCCGAGCCGGCGGTGATAGCTGCTCGGATTGAAGAGAATCACTCCGCAGCCGGCGTAGGCGGCCTCGTAGGCAGTCAGGCCGAAACTGGTGCAGACCAGCTCGTAGCGGTGCAGCTGATCGGCTAAGTCCGCGGGAGCGTGAAGCGTGTTGACTCCCGCCGGCAGCTCCCGGGGTCCGAACAGGGAACCCAGGACTATAGTCAGGGCCGAAGGATCATAGCCGCCGCTCTGAATCAGCCAGCGGGCACACTTTTCGGTGAGTCCGGCCGGATCTTCTCCGCCGAAACTCACCAGAATGTTGTCAAACCGCGCTTTCTGTCCGGAATCAGCATGGCGGTGCTCCTCCGGGAGGGAAAGATAGGCGGGATCGCAGATATTTGCCGGTCCGAAGCGCCGGGGTATCGGAAAAGTATCTATCAGATATGAAAAATGCTGCCGGCGCGGGCCGCCCTCATCGATGCCGATCAGTTGGAGGCCCGTGCGGCTCCACCAGAGAAAATCCGCTTTGCTGGTTGCCCTCCGGTCGAGCAGGACAAAATCCCAGTGTGAAGCTTTTATCTCCCGCTCGTCGGACAGGAAGCCGCTTGCCGGAACCCGATAAGCCGCCGCCATCTGCGCAAATTCTTCACGCCAGTGAGAAGCTCTGATATAGATTTTGAATGACTTCCGCGGCAGTTCGGAGGCCCAGCGCAGAGCCCGCCGGAGGTGTCCGGTTCCGTTTCCGGGGGCCGCCGAAGGGGCAAAGAGAAAACGGTACGAGTGCATAGCCTACCCTGCAATCAGATGCAGTTGAGCGACCCCGCGAATCAGCCGTTCGGTGGATATTGGTTGGCCGGTGTACAGTGACTCGAAAATCGTGAGTAAACGCCGGTAATCGCGGTCCGTATCCAGGGTCACCCGCAGTTCGGGAGCGTAACACTCGGCCGGGGCGGAGGGCCGGTAAATAACGAACTCCTGCGGGTTGTTGTAGAGATGAGGACAGACATGCTCGCGCTCGTAGGTGCCGGCAGCGTTCCGGTCGGCCCTCAGCAGCGCCTCCGCCCGTACGCATTCCACCCCGGTGCCGACAGGCAGGCCGTAAAAGCCGCTGTAATCGACGCTCCGGCTGCGATAGAGCTCGAGCAGGCGTGCGGCACACGCTCCGCTGACCAGCGGATTGTCGCCGGTCGCCCGGATCACCGTATCAACCTGATAATACTCGATTGCCCGGGCGTAGCGCTTCAACACATCGTCCTTCGGGCCGGTGTACACCTCGAATCCGGCCGCCGCGGCATACGTTTGGAGGCCTCGGCTGCTCTCGGTGTCGGTCAACAGGGCATACACATCGGCCGGAACCGCCTTGAGCGCCTCCATTGCCAGCTGCACCACGCTCTTACCGCCGAGGCTCAGCAGCGCCTTGCCGGGCAAACGGCTCGAATCGAGCCGCACCTGGAGGAACACGCCTACCCTGCCGCCCCGGAGGTCGCTCGTACTGGTATTTTCAGCGGTACTCATGATTCGGGAACCTCCCAGAGCTCGGTGACATCGCGGGCATCCATGATGAAGCGGTACTGATTCAGCTGTACCCATCGGCGGACCTTTTTGAACTCCTTCAGGGCCGAGAAAAAGGTGCTGCCGGAGCGCAGATAGTAGGGCAGGAAACGGCTCCAGGGAAGGGTTCCGGAGTCACCGTTGAAGCGGATGGACAGGTTCTTCAGGAAGAACAGTTTGTAACCGGAATCCGGAGTGGTGTCTTCGGCCGGTTCACTGGCCAGATACCGCACCCGGAAGGCCGATTCGCACTCGATGGCCTCGTCCCACATGTGAGCCCGGAAACCGAAATCCATCTTTTGCCAGTAGGAGCTCTCGATGAGGTAGTCGTAGCCGCCGGTCAGCAGGAATTTCTCCCGCTGGTAGATTCCGCTGTAGTCGAAGGGAAAGAGTGTTTTCATTTCATTTTTCTGGGGAAGCATCGGGAGGATCCGCAGATTCCGCTTATGGAAGGCCGGGACCATAATGGAGGGTACGGTCTCGAGCTTGGTGTTCTGCAGTATCGGCACCGAACAGAGCCGATCGGCGCTGACGATTCGCTGCAGCAGGTAGCTGTTCAGCTGCGAGCTGATTTTCATATCGCTCCACATCACGAACACGAACCTGCCGGCCGCCTCTTTCATGCCGATATTTATCTGCTCGCCGCGGCTCATCTCCTCGTGCAAGAGCAGAAACTTGATGCGGGGGTATTTCTGTGAAAGCGAATCGATGTCGTAACTGGCGGAGACCGTTTCCACCGAGAGGATCTCGATATCGCCGATCTGTTCCAGGTCCTTGAAGTACTCCTGCCGGTAAGGGCGGCTGCCGCGGTGCAGCAGCAATATGCTGAGCGGAGGGCTGACCTGCAGCGAGCGGTCCTCCTTGCTGCCGCCGACGATTGTGTAAGGCACCCGCAGCGATTTAGAAGTTGTAGGTATAGTACTCATCACAGCTCCTGCACAGGTCGGGATACTCTTCATCGATATGCATCCGGTAATACTCGACACCCCGCTCCCACACCTCGGCAATATCCTCATCGAATATGTTGCCCAGCAGATACTGCTGTTTGAGATCTTCGCGGCACATCGGTACACTGCCGTCGATCAGCACGGTCAGATCACGCTTGAGATGCCAGCAGGGGAAACGGTTGATCGGGGAGAGATCGGTGACTTTTCTCTGCGGGAGAGCGCCGCAGAAAGCGTCGTACTTCTGCACGATCGGCTGCACGTCAGTCTGCTGTTTCCAGTACCGGTAAAAGCCATCCAGCTGCTCCTCGTTGGACCGCATGCGCACCGCCTGTAAGTACACCTGTCCCGGAAAGAAGCCCCGCAGGGTTTCGACCGTGGCCAGGGCTTCCTGCCACTGCTCCCCCCGCAGCTGCCGGTACAGCTCCGCATCGTTGGCATCCAACGAGACTATCCAGGTAAGACGGTTGCCCACCG
>JAASTM010000501.1 GCA_021767325.1 Spirochaetales bacterium | reverse complement strand
TTTAATCGCAATTATAGTATTTTCAGTAAGCGCGGCCCATGCCGAAGAATCCCGGGAAGCGGAGCATCATGATCTCTCTTTCCACATCTTCCATCCGCTCAGCACGACTGAAACGCCCGTCGACTCGAGTAATATCAACATCAGTCTGCTCTACAGCCGGATGGGAGAGGTACACGGGCTCGATGCCGGCCACGGCTTTTCGCTCATCACCGGTAATATGACCGGATTGCAGGGCAGCAGCACCGTCACTTATGTAGGCGGAAATCTGCACGGGGTAAGCGGAACCGGTATTGCCAGCCTCGTTGCCGGCGATATGTACGGTGTGCAGGCTTCCGGAGTTGCCAACTGGACCGGCGGGAAAGTGTACGGTGTACAGGCTTCCGGGGTGGTCAATGTGGCCAAAGAGGTTCACGGGGTACAGATCGGTGTAGTCAACCTGAGCGACCAGATGCATGGAGTACCCCTCGGACTCATCAATATCTCCAACAACGGCGGCGTGCAGCTATCCGGCTGGTACAGCACCCTGACCGATGCCAATGCTGGTGTACGCTTCCGGGCCGGCAACTTCTACACCCTGTTCGGCTTTGGAGTGAACAGCACCAGTTACAACGACCTCTCCGAAGCTGTCGACACGGCCGAGAAGATATCCCACTCACTGGCCTTCGGTATATCCCTGCCGGCCGGTATCTTCGCGCTGAACTTCGACGGCGGCGTGGTCAATATCGACCGCGGCCGGTTCTACGAACTGGATGAAGGCAGTGACCAGATCGGGCTGCGCTGCCGCGGCATGCTCGAACTGCGTCTGTTCAGCGGACTCTCAGTCTTCGGCGGTACCGGTGCGGCATATCTGATGGATGCGAAAGAGGAGCCGACGGAAGAGGACTTCAAAAACGGCCAATGGGAAGAGCTCTACTTCTTCGGCGCCGGCATCGAATGGTAAGAGCTCGGCACCGCAGCTGACAACCGTCTGTCAGCCGGCCGGGCGTCGGCTCGGTGGCTCATCGGTCGCGGCGGCCCTATTGCCCTATTGCCAGGCGGCCCGGTGACCCGACAACCTAGCGGTCTGGCGACATAGCCGGCTGGCGGCCGGCCGCCCGGCCGCTTGATTTAATCTATCCCCTTCATATACATTTGCTATATGCCGGAATTCAGCAAGACTCCTGTAATCGGAGCGCGCCATATTTACAAAACCTACGGCCAGGTAAAGGCCGTCCAGAATGTCGGGTTCACCATCCAGAGGGGCACCTGCGTTGGATTTCTCGGACCGAATGGAGCCGGGAAAACAACTGTCATGAAGATCCTCTACGGAAAGGGCGAGCCCGATCCGAATCCGGACACGGAGATCAATGTGTTCGGCTACGATCCCCGCAGCCATCAGCTGCACATAAAGCAGCTCTCGGGGGTAGTTACACAGGAAGACAGCCTCGACGAAGAGCTCAACGTGGAGCAGAATCTACAGGTGTACGCCAAATTCTACGGAATGCGCCACCGCCGGGCCGCCGCCCGCATCGATGAACTGCTGGAGTTCATGGAACTCGGCGAAAAGAAACGCTCCCGTATCAAGGAGCTCTCCGGTGGTATGAAACGCCGCCTGGTGATTGTGAGGGCTCTCCTCGGCGAACCGTCCCTGCTCATTCTCGATGAACCGACCACCGGCCTCGATCCGCAGGTCCGCCAGCTGATCTGGGACCGCCTCCATCTGCTGAAAAGATCCGGCGTCACCATTCTTCTGACAACGCACTACATGCAGGAAGCGGCCCAACTGGCGGACGACCTGCTGATAATGGATCACGGCAAGGTCCTGCTCACCGGTGCACCGCAGCAGCTGCTGACAGAACAAATCGAACCCTACGTACTCGAACTGAAAAACAAACAAAGAGCCGGCGAGATCGAGCCCAAATTCGGCAGCGAGCGGATTCGCAAAGAGGAATACACGGAACGAATCCTCTACTATTCCCACAACAACGGCATGCTGAATTCGCTCATCGGCGGTCTGTCGCCCAGCGAATACCACATCCGCCAATCAGACCTCGAAGACCTGTTTCTCAAAACAACCGGGAGGAAGCTGAATGAACTCCAGTAATCAATCGGCCAGGTCAGCTCAACCGGCCCCCGCCGTCGACAAAGCCCATAAAGAGCCCGCGCTGCCACACATCCAGCCGGCAGACGTGCAGAAGCCGCCGCTCTGGGCACGCCTGTATGCGGTCTGGTACCGGCACGTGCGGGTCTACGCCCGCAACATCATCAGCAACGGTCTGCCGCCCTTCCTCGAGCCCCTGGTGTTTCTGGTGGGAATCGGGATGGGACTCGGCGCCTATCTCACCAAAATGGAGGGCGTTCCCTTTCTCGAATACCTGGCTACCGGCCTCCTTATGACCACCGCCATGTTCACCTCCGCCTTCGAGTGCTCATTCGGCACCTTCATACGCCTGGAGTATGAAAAAGCTTACGACGGAATGTTGGCCGCCCCGATTACCGTATGGGATCTGCTCATCGGTGAAATCCTGTGGGCCGGTACCAAAGGATTTTTCTTCACGCTTGCAGTTCTGGTAGTTATCTATGGATTCGGCATTCTCCCCATCGGCCTCTCTCTGGTAGCACCATTTATCGGATTTTTTACCGGTGCGATGTTTGCGGCCCTCTCACTACTGGTTACGAGCTTTGTAAAAAACATCAATCACTTCAACTTTTATTTCTCCGGCTTTATCTCCCCCATGTTTTTCTTTGCCGGCGTGGTATTCCCTGTGACTAATCTGCCCGTGATTGTCCGTCCCATCTCCGAGGCGCTGCCCCTCACCCACGCGGTCCGCCTTACCCGCGCCTTCAGCTTCCCCGGAGAAGTACCGTTTCTCTGGGCGGATGTAATTTACATCCTCATCTTCACGCTGTTGATCGGCATCCTCGGAGTCCGCCGCCTCAAGCGCCGGCTCATCGATTAAGCCCGACTGCG